>NZ_JBHVKJ010000044.1:0-47727 GCF_042798275.1 Nocardioides sp. NPDC057767
GGCGGCCACCGCTTCGTCGGAGGGCCGTCAGGCGTTGGGGATCTTGTAGGCCTGCGAGCCGCCAGCGTCCACACGCAGTGCAACACCGGTGATGTACCGCGCTTCGTCCGATGCCAGGTAGAGCACGGCATTGCTGACATCGATCGGATCGACCCAAGGGATGGGGAGCGCGTTGAAGGTCTTGAACGCCGCAGCTGCCTGGTCACGCGTCTCGGCGCCGGCGAGGCCGTAGAACGCCGAGTTCTGCACCATGGGGGTGTCGACGGTCGTCGGGTGAATCGAGTTGGCCCGGATCCCGAGAGAAGACAGGTCCACGGTGAGCGCATGCATGAGGCCGGTCACCCCGTGCTTGGCGGCGGAGTAGTGCGGGAGATTCGGGAAGGCGTTGTCGATGCCAGCCGCCGAGCTGATGAGAATCAACGACCCGCCCCGACCGGCCTCGATCATCGAGGGCAGCACGGTCCGGACAGTATTGAAGACACCAGTCAGATTGACGTCGATCATCTCCTGCCACATCTCGGGAGTCACCTCCCAAACACGGGCGAACGTGCCGATGCCCGCGTTGGCCACCACGATGTCGATGTGGTCGAACTCGGCGAGCCCCTGGCGAACGACGTCCTCCATCTGTGCGTAATGGCGGACGTCGGCCACATGCGTCGTGACGCGACGGTCGTGCTCCTCGACGAGCCTCGCAGTCTCCTGGAGGTCCTCCTCGGTCGCCATCGGATACGGGACCGACTCGATCTGTGAGCAGATGTCGACGGCGATGATGTCCGCGCCTTCCTCTGCGAGACGGATCGCGTGGGATCGTCCCTGTCCGCGAGCCGCGCCAGTGATGAGTGCGACCTTGCCGTCCAACCTGCCCATGGTAACTCCTTTGTCGAATGATGGTCCGGCGATCATCAAAGACGTCTGCATGTGACGGATGTCTCGAATTCGGACACTGGACTCTCGTCCCGCAATGAAACGCTTTCGACATGGTTGCGATAACGTCGGCGGACCGACGCAAGGCTGTGGCGCAAGCGGTCGTGGGGCGCCAGCAGGAGCTCGACCTCGTCCTGGCGGCGGTGTCGTCTGGGCGAGACATCATGCTCGAGGGCCCTCCCGGGACATCGAAGTCGACGATGCTCCGAGCGATCACGAACAACTGGGGGGTGGCCTTCCACCTCGTCGAGGGGAACGCAGAATTGACCCCTGCCAGGTTGATCGGGCACCACAACCCCGCTCGCGTTCTCCGCGAGGACTACAGCCACGACAACTTCGTACCCGGCCCCTTGCTCGAGGCGATGGAGGCTGGCGGCTTTCTCTACATCGAAGAGTTGAATCGTGTTCCCGAGGACACCCTGAACGTGCTCCTTGCAGCGATGGCCGAACGAGAGATCATGGTCCCGCGCCTGGGCCTCGTCCGCGCCGCGCCGTCCTTCCGCGTGATCGCGTCCATGAACCCCTTCGACAACGTCGGGACGGCGCGGATCTCTGATTCTGTCTACGACCGCTGGTGTCGACTGGTCGTCGACTACCAGACCGCCGCCGAGGAGGAGGTGATCGTGGCCGAGCGTGCTGGTTGCGAGGATCCGCGGTTGGCAGCCGACGCGGTGGCCATCACGCGAGCCACCCGTTCCCATCCGGATCTCAGACGCGGCTCGAGCGTCCGCGGAGCCATCGACCTCGCAGCCATCGCAGCCGAGCTTCGGCGGATGGGCGGGCGTGATCACGAGCAGTCCGTTCTTGCCGCCGCTCTCCTCGCCCTATCGGGCCGTGTCAGCGTGGACGACGCGAGCGAGGCCACGGCGGAGGAGGTGATCACCGGCATCTGGGAGTCCCATTTTTTCTCACGCCCCGACGCGCGGCGTCGGGAAATCACTGCATAGCTGTTGACGGTCCGCTGGGCGCTGCGACCCGCGGCCTCGCTCCGCTGAGCCGACGTCCGAAGGTGCTGACAAGCGCCCCTGCGTTGTACAGCCAAGCGGGCTCGGCGCCGCTGGTCGTTGACGTACACGGCCAGCGCGGGGACTCGGACACCAGTCACCCGGCTGGCGGGCAAGGTCGGCTGCTGACCGGGCAGCAGGCCGAGCTCCGCGACCTCGCAGCACTCCTCGAGAGCAGCGAACCCGACCCTGACGCAGCCCAGATGGCGCGAGCGATCGCTCGCCGGTTGGCCATGCGTCGCCAGGCACGCCGGGACGGCAGGCGTTCGGGGTCCGGCAGGCTCGTTTCGATGCCGTACGCATTTCGCAGCGACGACGTGGACCTCGATCGGACCCTCGAGGTGCTCACCGCTAAACCGGATGCCGACCATACTGACGTCATCGTGCGGGAGCGCAGCCGGACACCTGAGGCGGTGGTGCTCTTGGTTGACGTGTCAGGATCGATGCGAGGCGAGAAGGCGCGGATCGTCGCGGCGACTGTGTCAGCCCTGGCCGCTGACTTGGTTCATGACGAACTGGGCTTGGTTGCGTTCTGGTCAGATGCAGCGGTGATCTCCTCGCCAGGCGACCGTGCGTCCGGCCCAGAGATGCTGGAACGGATGCTCCGGATCCCAGCTCGAGGATTGACCAATCTGAACTTCGGCCTCGAGGTGGCGCGGTCCGAGCTCGCCCGATGTGCTGCACCGCGTCGGACAGTCGTGCTTCTCAGCGATGCCGTTCATAACGCCGGGCCCGATCCGCGCGACGTCGCAAGGAAGATCCCTAGGCTGCACGTCCTCCTTCAGACGGACGGTGAGCACGATGCACCCCTGGCCGTCGACCTCGCCCGTCTTGGGCACGGCCGCCTGGCGACCGTACGCACGTACCGCGACGTGCCCGAGGCCTTGAACCGCGCGTTCGCCTTCTGATCGGCCGCTCGACTATCCGCTCGTCTTGCAGAGCCGGGAAGTCCGAGGTGTGGAGTCCACCGGTATGCCAGCTGTCCTGGACCGTGTCATCGCGCAGCAGCGACCGTCAGCCCACCTTCATCTGACCAGTCAGCCGATAGCTGTCCGGGCCAGCTCGAGGTAGGGCTCGACCGCCTGGCCGGCGGTGTCGAAGCCGGGCCCCGACCCTGATCCTGCACGACGGCGGTGGTCGATTCCCGCCGAGATGACGGCTACCTTGAAGCACGCCAGAGCCTCGTGGAACTCCCAGTTCTCGAGGACCACGCCGCCCAGCCGTTCATATCCGGCTGCCAAGTCTCTGGCGGCGGGCAGGCGTGGGCTGGTCCATGCACTCGGCGCGCCAACCACCAGGTTGAACGGCTCGTGTCGGTAGGCACACATCATGGCGACGTCGGCGACCGGGTCGCCGATGGTCGACAGCTCCCAGTCCACGACCGCGGCCACCGTGTCCGCGCGCGAGATGCCAGCAGGGGCAAGCAGCGTGTTGTCGATCCGGTAGTCGCCGTGCACGATCGCAACGTCCCGCTGCTCCGGGATGGCGGCGGTGAGCTTGTCCACGACCTCGCTGGCGAGCGGCTCCAAGAGCCGATCGCCGACGGTCTCCCACTGGCCGGCCCACCGGCGCAACTGCCGGGCGGCGTACCCCTCGGGGCGGCCGAACGTCTCCAGCCCCACCTTGACGTGATCGACGCGATGCAGCGCGGCGAGGGTCGACAGCAGGCTCCCCATGACGACGTCGAGGTCCCGGTCATCGTAGGACGCCAGGTCGGCCTGCGTCCGCACGGCCACGCCCTCGACGAACGAGGAGACGGTGAACGGGACTCCGAGCACGTCCTCGTCCTCGCAGAGCAGAATGGACTCTGCGACTGGCACGTCGGTCTCCGCAAGCGCGGCGGCAACGCGGTACTCGCGGACCACATCGTGGGCAGATGCCGTTCGTCCGGCGCGCGGCGGCGTGCGCAGTACCCAGCGGGTGGTGCCGTCGGTGATCGCGTACGTCATGTTGGACCGGCCGCCAGTGATCAGCGTCGCCGCGAGCGGTCCCGCCGGTTCGACTCCCGCGTCGGTCATCCGGGCCGCGACGCCGCCGAGCTGCTCGGCCGACAGCCCGGTCACTGCGCGTCCCCGGCGAGACGTCGTACGGCGCGCTTCGCGATGGACCATCGATGGACCTCCGACGGCCCGTCGTAGATGCGGAACGGCCGGAGCTCGCGCGCGATGCGCGCCACCGGCAGGTCCCGCGAGACACCGAGGCCCCCACACATCTGGGCTGCCCGGTCGACGACACGGTTCAGCGCCTCGGCGGCGAAGGTTTTCGCGATCGAGGTCGACTCCGACGCCCGCCGGCCCGCATCCAGCTCATGGCAGGCTTCGAGCAGGAGTGCACGGGTCGCGGCGAGGTCGATCACGTTGTCGGCGATCATCTGCTGCGTCATCCCGAGGTCGGCCAGGCGGCCGCCGAAGGCGGAGCGTTCGGCGGTGTACCGCACCGCGGTCTCATGCGCTCGGCGGGCGGCACCGGACCATCGCATCACATGAGTCATCCTGGCGGGGCCTAGCCTCACCTGGGCATAGCGGAATCCTTCATCCACCCCGCCCAGAACGTCGTCGTCGGCGATGAAGACATCGGTGAACCGCATCTCGCAGTGACCGCCGAGCATGGACCGGTCGATGGTCTCGATGTGACGTACGACCTCGATCCCTTCCGCGTCGGACGGGGCCAGGAACATCGTCGCACCGCCCGGGTCACCTGGGTCCCCGCTGGTGCGGGCCATGATGATGTAGAAGCTGGCGCCGTCTGCGCCGGTGATGAAGACCTTGCTCCCGTTGATCAGCCATCCTCCGTCGACCTTGCTGGCCCGGGTGGTAAGCATCGACGGGTCGGCACCCGCGCCCGGGGCGGGCTCGGTCATCGCAAACGCCGACCGAGCCTCCCCCTGCACCAAAGGTCGCAGATACCGCTCACGCTGGGAGGCACTGGCGACGTGGTCGAGCAGATGAATGTTTCCTTCGTCGGGCGCATTGATGTTGAGCGCCATCGGACCGAACAGTCCATATCCCGCCGCCTCGAAGACCGGCGTACGGTCGACCATCCCGAGCCCGAGACCTCCGCAGTCCACCGGCCCGTGCGGAGCGAGCAGCCCCGCCTTGCGGGACTTCGCCTGGAGCTCGCGGCGCAGCTGCTCACCACCGGCGGCGTGGACATCACCGTCCCACTCGTCTTCGACCGGCAGGACCTCTCGGCGAACAAAGTCCTCGGTTGCGATCGTCAGGGACCGGCTGTGGCCCTCTGAATGCGATGATGCTGCGTCTGGCACGACTCTCCTCCTGGGTGCGGGATGCCCCCGCGTGGGTTCCGCCGACGCTAGGGCCGAGGCGCGCCCTCCAGTTGTCGCATCGCGCGACAGTGGCGACGGCTGAGCACCGGCGCGAAAGCGTCGCGCGATGCGACATCCCCTCCTGCGCCGTGCATCTCAATCTGTAGTTCCGAAACCATCTAGGCCAGGAGCGTCAGACATGTCCAACCACACCTACCGCGTCACCGAGATCGTCGGCACCTCCCCGGAGAGTGTCGACCAGGCCATCAAGAACGGCGTCGAGCGGGCCTCTCGCACCATCCGGCACATCGACTGGTTCGAGGTGACCCAGGTACGAGGAGTCACGACGGACGGCCACGTCGACCACTTCCAGGTCGGTCTCAAGATCGGATTCCGTCTGGAAGACGCCTGAGGCTCACCATCGGCCATCGTCAGACCGCAGCCCGGCATCCCGGAGCGCGAACGACCTCTCTCTGTCTCACTGTGGGACATCCATCCACCAGTCACCCCACGAATAGTCAGTGGTGTAAGTCACACGCACCCGTACTGCGCTTACGCGGAACGGCCGAGCACCGGAGGATCACCGTGAAGGTCCACATGACCAACCTTCTGCAGAACTACCACAACGAGCAGACCGACCACGAGGTCTTCAAGGAGCACCTGAAGATCTCGGAGATGGCCGAGCAGTACGGCTACGAGAGCATCGGATGTGTCGAGCACCACTTCGACCCGGGCTACTCGATGTGCCCGGACAACACCATGTTCCTGTCCTACCTCGCGGCGCGCACCGACACCATCAAGCTGCAGACCACCGCCGTGATCCTGCCCTGGAACGACCCGCTGCGAGTGATCTCCAAGATCGCCCTGCTCGACAACCTCACCGACGGCCGCCTCATCTTCGGCATGGGCCGTGGTCTGGCCCGCCGAGAGTTCGAGGGCTTCCGCCTCGACATGGGCGAGTCGCGCGACCGCTTCGACGAGTCGGCAGAGATGATCCTGCGGGGTCTGGAGGAGGGCTACGCCGAGAACGACGGCACCTACTACAAGCAGCCCCGCGTAGCGATCCACCCCCGTCCGCTGCGTACGTTCTCCGACCGCTACTCCATGGTGGCGATGAGCCCCGACTCCGCCGAGGCCGCCGGCCGGCTCGGCGCCCAGATGATGGCGTTCATCCAGGGTCCGATGGAGACCATGCACATGCCGATGATCGAGCAGTACCGCAAGGTCTTCAAGGACACCCACGGCACCGACGCGCCGCCGCCGATGATGATCGACCTCACCTTCTGCCACCCCGACGCGGACACTGCCCGTGAGATCGCTCGCGAGGCCGGGCGCAACTACTACATCACCTGCGTCGAGCACTATGAGTTCGGCAACCGCCACTTCGAGGAGACCAAGGGGTACGCCTCCTACGCCGAAGCCAAGAAGGCGCTCGACTCCATGGGCCTCGACACCGTCGCCGACGTCTACGCCGACGCCCAGATCTGGGGCACGCCCGAGCAGATCATCGAGAAGCACCGTGAGCGCAAGACGATCGTCGGCGACTACGAGCCGATCATGGTCTGGCAGTACGGCGGCCTGCACGGCGAGCAGGCCGAGGAGAGCTTCCACCTGTTCAGCAAGGAAGTCCTTCCCGCGCTGAAGGAGCTCTGAGCAGGCGATGACGACAACTCCCTCAGCCCACAGCAAGGAGCAACCCATGTCTCCCGAACTCACCCGAGCACGAGACCTGCTCAGCCACCTCGTCTCGAAACCCGACGCGACCATGGACGACTACCGCGCCCTGTACGACGAGGTGCTCGCCAACTTCGTCCCTCCCGCCGATGCAGCCATCGAGAACGTCGACGCCAATGGCGTACCGTGCATCTGGGTCGCCGCTCCTGGTAGCGACCCAGGCCTGGTCACCGTCTACGTCCACGGCGGCGGCTGGACCATGGGCAACGCCCATGGCTACCGCGAGCTCGCCTACCGGATCTCGCAAGCCTCCGGCGGTCGGGTTCTGGTGGTCGACTACCGTCTCGCTCCCGAGAATCCCTTCCCGGCTCCGCTCGACGACGTGCTCACCGCCTACCGCTGGGCCCGCGCGCTCGACGGCGTCCGTCAGGTCGCGCTCGCGGGCGACTCGGCCGGCGGTGGACTGGCGACCGGGGCTGCAGTTGCTCTCCGTGAGGCCGCCGACCCGGCGCCCGCGGGCGTGGTCGCCATCTCCCCGCTCGTCGACCTCGCCGGCGAGGGAGCCTCCATGACCGAACGAGCCCATCTCGACCCCCTTCCGGCCGCGGCGCTGGTCGGAGCCATGGGCGCCGCCTTCCTGGCCGGGCTCGAGCCGAAGGAGACTCCGTTGGCGTCTCCGCTCTACGCCGACCTCGCATCACTGCCTCCGTTCCTCGTTCTCGTCGGCACGGACGAGGGCCTGCACGACGACGCGGTCCGTCTTGTCGAGAAGATCCAGAGTGCCGGTGGACAGGCCGATCTCGAGATCGGGGAGTCGATGGTCCACATCTGGCCCGTCTTCAACTTCCTCCCCGAGGCCGACAGTGCTCTCGAGCGCATCGGCACCTTCCTCGCCAAGCAGTTCAGCGCGTCCTGACCCGACCACACGACATACAGCCGTGGTCCCCACAGACCGCGGGGACCACGGCTGTATCCATATCCGAAGGAGCCCAACATGTCTGCCAACGACGTCATCGCCGTCGCCACCTTCGTCCCGCGGCCGGGTCAGGAGGAGTTGCTCGAGACAGTCCTGCGTACGGCCGTACAGAAGGTCCACCAGGAGCCCGGCTGCCTGCGCTACGCCCTGCACTCGATCTCGCGCGGCGGCACCGGCATGGTCATCATCGAGCACTGGGAGTCCGCCGACGCCCTCACGACCCATGGTCGCGCCGAGGCGTTCGCCGAACTCGCCTCTCGCTTCGACGAGCTGCTGGCCAAGCCGCTCGAGGTGGTGTTGCTCGAACCATTGCCCGAGGGTGACAGCGCCCTCGGCAAGCTCTGACAGAACGCACAGCACGGGCGACGAACCGCCAGACAACCACCTAGGAGGCGATCATGGGCTCGACGATGCGGGCGGTGGTCTACCGCAAGTTCGGTGCCGGGCCGGAACTGGTCGAGGTCCCACGCCCGGAGCCGGGTCCTGGACAGGTCCTCATCGAGGTGACCGCGGCAGGGCTGTGCCATTCCGACCTGGCTGTGATGTCGCGCGGTCCGGAAGCATTTCCCTTCGGTCCGCTTCCACTCGCTCTGGGGCACGAGAGCGCCGGGCGCGTTGCAGCGCTCGGCGCCGGGGTACGCGGCATCGAGATCGGCGAGAGCGTCGCGGTCTACGGACCGTGGGGATGTGGACGATGCGTGTCCTGCGCGCACGGGAGAGAGAACCTCTGCCCTCACGCGGGCGGCCTCGGCATCCGTGCCCCTGGTCTCGGTGGTCCGGGCGGCCTTGCCGACTACCAGCTGGTCGACACCCCCCGGCACCTCGTTCCCCTCGGCGACCTCGACCCGGTCACGAGCGTCAGCCTGACCGATGCCGGACTCACCTCGTATCACGCGATCACCTCCGCCGCGCCGGTACTCACGCCGGGCACCAGCGCGGTGGTGGTGGGCGTCGGCGGGCTTGGGCACGTCGCGATCCAGATCCTGCGGGCGCTCAGCGCGGCGCGAGTTGTGGCCGTCGACGTCGACGAGGAGAAGCTGGGCATGGCCCGCCGCCTCGGTGCCGCCGCCACCGTCACCGCCGGGGAGACTGCGGTTCAGGACGTCCTGCAGATCATCGGTCCCGACGGCGCGGCCCTGGTCCTCGACTTCGTCGGGTCGGCAGCGACCACAGAGCTCGCCGGCGCCGTCGCGGCACGGGGCGGCGAAGTCAGGGTGATCGGGGCCGGGCCCGGAGCGGTTCGGATCGGCTACCGCACAACAGCGTTCGATGTGGGGGCTCGGTTCCCGTACTGGGGCAGTCTCCCGGAACTCCACGAGGTCATCGCCCTGGCACAGACCGGCGCCATCCGCGTGCACACCGAACGGTTCGGCCTCGATGAGGTCCCGGCCGCCTACGACCGACTCGCGCGCGGAGAGGTCCAGGGCCGCGCGGTGGCCGTTCCATGAGTTGATCCGGACGTCGTAGCAGGATGCGACATCCCGGCAAGCCCTACCTCGCCTAGCGTCTCAAGGACACGACACAGAGGAGGCCAGCGGGAAATGGGTGCCAGCACAGACCCCGATCACGGCGAGGTGACGTTGGACCACGACGGTCCGGTCGCGGTCATCACGCTCAACAGACCGAACGCACACAACGCCATGTCGATCCGGATGGTTCGACAGCTTGCCGACATCACTGCCGCCGTACGTGCAGACCCCGATCTGCGAGCAGTCGTGATCACCGGCGCCGGCGACCGAGCCTTTTCGGCCGGCGGTGACCTCGGCGAGCTCATCCCGCACCTCACCGCGGGAGAACTCGAGGTCCTCATCCCCGATCCCTCGAAGCGCTTCTTCTCTGACGTGTACGTCCCGGTCATCGCCGCCGTCAACGGCCTGTGCGTTGCGGGTGGCCTCGAGGTCCTTCTGGGCACCGACATCCGGATCTCGTCCGCGGACGCCGTCTTCGGGCTCCCGGAGGTCAAGTGGGGCCTGATCCCAGGGGGTGGCTCGCACGTGCGGCTCCCCCAGCAGATCGGATGGCCCGCAGCCATGCACCTGCTGCTGACCGGCGAGACCATCGACGCCGAGACAGCGCTACGGCTCGGTCTCATCAACGAGATCCTGCCGCCCGCCGACGTCCACGCCCGTGCGATGACTGTGGCGAACGCGATCGCCGCCAACGCCCCGATCGCCGTTCGCACCGCCAAGGAGATCGCCGTCAAGGCGTTGGCCAACGAACCTCGCTTCCAGCTCGAGACCGCGCTCAACGAACGCGTGCTCGCCACCAACGACGCCCGCGAAGGGCCCGCGGCGTTCATGGAACGCCGCTCGCCCGACTACCAGAACAGATAGGACAACGATGACCACCGAACTTCCCGCCACCGTCCACGGGCCGAGCCGAGAGCTCGTGGAGTCGATCTTCGACGCCGTCGACGGCGTAGCGGCCGCATTCCCTCGTTCGCTCTTCCTCTCCCGCGCACGGGAGAAGGGCAACGCCGACGAGCTGTGGCAAGCACTGGTCGACAGCGACCTGCTCGCTGTCGGCATCCCCGAGGAGCACAGCGGTGCCGGCGGCGGGCTCACCGGCAACGTCGCGGTCATGGAAGCGCTCGCCCGGGCGGGCATCCCACCCCTCCTCTACTCCCTCACCTCCTTCTCGCGTGAGGCGATCCTCAAGTTCGGCAACGCCGACCAGATCGCCAAGCATGTGGCACCCACGGTGTCCGGCACCCGCAAGATCTGCTTCGGGGTGACGGAGCCGGAGGCCGGAACGAACTCCTTCGCCCTGCGCACCACGGCGCGTCCGGTCGAGGGCGGCTACCGCATCAAGGGCCAGAAGGTGTTCATCTCGGGCGCCGATCAGGCCGATCACATCCTCCTGCTCACCCGCACTGCACCCCCGGGAGAGCAGGTGACGCGTACGAGCGGGTTCGGGTTGTTCCTCGTCGACCTCTCGTTGCCAGGCGTGGCGCTCAACCGGCTCGACATCGAGTGGTATGCACCCGAGAACCAGTACGAAGTGTTCTTCGACGATGTCGATGTGCCTGCCGATGCCCTGATCGGCGAGGAGGGACTCGGCTTCGACTACCTGCTGTCCTCGCTCAACCAGGAACGCATCGTCATCTCGGCCTGGGCGCTGGGGCTGGGGAACTATGCACTCGAGAAGGCCGTGACGTACGCCAAGGAGCGTGCTCCGTTCGGCAAGCCGATCGGAGCCAACCAGGCTGTTCAGCACCCGCTCGCTCTGGCCAAGGCCGAGATGGAAGCGGCCAGGACCGTCATGTACGCCGCCGCCGCGGCGTACGACGAGGGGCGCGACGCCGGCGCCGAGGCCAACATGGCCAAGCTGCTGGCGACCAAGGCAGCCCTGGCGGCCGTCGAGGCCGCGATCCAGACCCACGGCGGTTCGGCCTTCGTCTACGAGACCGACGTCGTCACTCTGTGGCCGATGGTGCGGATCCTGCAGATCGCTCCTCTCAACAACGAGTCGATCCTCAACTACATCGCAGAGCGGGTGCTCGGACTGCCCCGCAGCTGAGCGACTGATCGCACCTGGCTCCCGGCACGTCCGATTGTGAGACATCCATCACACGGCAATGACGCCGATGCTGGGGTCATCGACAAGAGCGGCAGCCTGCAAGACCGGCTCCACGTTCCACTTGAGAGGTAGGGACCGACGTGAACATCGCCAACGCACTCCGTCGCACCGCACAGCGACACCCGGATCGGCTGGCGCTTCGACAGGGTGACGCCAGTCTGAGCTACCAGGAACTGCTCGAACAGGCGGATCGCTTCGCCGGCTACCTGGTCGCCCAGGGCGTCGCTCCCGGGGAACGAGTCGGCATCCTCATGCACAACCAGAAGGAGTGGGTTGTGGCCATGCTGGGGATCTGGCAGGCCGGGGCATGCCTCGTGCCGTACAACTATCTCTTCCACCCGGCGGCGCTTCGGCACGCCACCGACGACGCCGGGGTCACCCTGGTCGTGGCCCCGGCGGAGGACGTTCCTCGCCTCGAGGAGGCGCTCGTGGGTCACCCGGCGGCGGACCGGATCGTCTCGGTCGGACCCGCCGACGGCGTCGCGGACACCTGGGACGCGGTCATGGCAACTGCCCCGCTCGGTCATGTAGTGCCTCGCTTCGATCATGACGATGCCGTTCTCATGTACACCAGCGGGTCGACAGGCAGCCCGAAAGGCGTACGCCAGACCCACCGGAACATCAGCGCCGTCTGTGAGGCGACCAACGACTGGTGGTCCATCGACGAGACCGACCATGCCCTGGTCTGCACTCCCCTGTTCCACGTGGGCGGGTTGCATCTGATCACACTGCCGTTGCTCCTGGCCGGCGGAACCGTGACCCTGCGTCGCTGGAAGGTGCGCGAATGGTTGCACGACGCCGAGAGCCTGTCCCCAACGGTGGTTGCGCTGGTTCCGGCCATGATGATCGACATCATCAACGAGCTCCAGGACTCGACTCGGACGCTCTCCTCGATCCGCGTGTGCGCCATCGGCGGGTCGGCCCTGCCACAGAAGCGGCTGCAACAGCTGACTGATCTGACGGGGATCGTCGCGGTGAACATCTATGGCCAGACCGAGCAGATGGGCCTCGCCATCAGCGAGCCGCTCGAGGAGGACCGGCGAGAAGGATCGCTGGGGAAACCGCTGAGCCAGATCACCGAGGTCCGCATCCTCAACACAGACGACGACGGCATGGCACAGGAAGTCGCCCCTGGCCAGACCGGCGAGCTGTGGGTCCGAGGAGACGCCGTCACGCCCGGGTACTGGCAGCTCGACGCGGTGAACGAGCAGCGGTTCGTTGACGGTTGGATGCGGACCAGCGATCTCGTGCGAGCCGACGAGGACGGCTACCTCTATTACGTCGACCGGGCCGACGACATGATCATCAGTGGGGGCGAGAACGTGTATCCCCAGATGGTCGAGGGACATCTCGCGGCGTGCCCGCTGATCGCGGAGGTTGCGGTCATCGGCACCAAGCACGAGCGTCTCTCGCAGCAGGTGACCGCCATCGTCGTACCTCGCCAGGCGGGTGTGACCGCCGAGTCAATCGCTGCCTATTGCGACACCGATCCGAATCTGCGGGGCCTGCAGAGACCCCGGAGGATCGAGATCGTCGACCAGATCCCGCGGACGGCAACGAACAAGATCGACCGTCCGCAGCTCAAGCGGCTGTACGTGTGACCGCCGCTCACCCCTGACAGACTGAACCTGGAGGCTTGTGATGCCCGATCCAACCGATTCCAGCTGGTTCCGCGAGGTGCTGGGCCAGTATCCGACCGGCGTGTGTGCGATCACCGCCGCTGACACGGACGGCGCGCGAGCAGGCTTCGTCGTCGGCTCCTTCACCTCGGTGTCACTCGACCCACCGCTGGTGGCCTTCTTCCCGGACAAGCGCTCCACGAGCTGGCCCAAGATCGAGCGCGCGGGCCGGTTCTGCGTCAACATCCTGAGCGCGGAGCAGGAGCATGTCTGCCGCCAGTTCGCCACCCCGGGTCACGACAAGTTCAAGGGCCTGAAGACCTCGACCACCCCGGGCGGGTCGCCGCTCATCGACGGCGTCGTGGCCTGGGTGGAGTGCGACCTCGAGTCGGTCACCGAAGCCGGTGACCACTACATCGTCCTCGGAAGGGTGCGCGAGCTCGATGTCGCCAGCCCTGCGCTGCCGCTCCTCTTCTACCAGGGCGGATATGGTCGGTTCTCTCCGCTGTCGCTCGCGGCCTCCGGTCGCGGCGCGCTGAGCGAGCAGCTCCAGCAGGTCGACCTGCTGCGTACCGAGATGGAGTCGCTCGCCGACGAGCTGTCCGCCCGCTGCGTCGCCACGACTGTTGTCGACGACGAGCTCATCGTCCTCGCCAGCGCCAGCAGCCCTGTTACACGGTCGCGTCCGACTCCGGTCGGCGTCCACCTGCCCTTTGCCCCGCCGTACGGCGCGGCATTCGCGGCGTGGTCCGATGACGCAGCCGTCGACCGGTGGGTGGGTTTGCTTCCGGATGAATCTGCGCAGCACGAACAGCGCCGCCGGCTCGATGTCGTCCGTGAGCGCGGGTACTCCATCGGGCTGTGGAGCCAGGCACAGCGTGACTTCGCGGTGATGGTCGACAAGATGGTCGAGGATCCGGAGTCAGTCGATCAGGAGGGCCTTCTCAGGCTCGCCAGCCAGCAGGCCTTCGATCCTGTGGTTCTCGACCAGCGGGGCCAAGAGGCGATCAGGCTGGTGGCCGTGCCCGTGTTCGGTGACGGCGGCAAGGTGCCCATCGCCCTCACCGTCTACGGCTTTCCCCGGCCTGCGGATGCCGACGAGGTGGAGGCGCGCATTGCCCGGATCGTGAAGGCGGGTCAGCACGCATCCGAGCTGTTGGGCGGGCGCACCCCTGTCCCAAGCTGACCGGGGTATGCCCGACGGACTCGATACGAGCCGGATCAAGGGCCGGGTGAGGTGAGTTGGCTTGCCCTACCGGCAGCCCAACCCAGGATCCCCGCCACGCGCAGCGTGGCGGGGATCAGGTCAAGTGGTGGATGATCGTAGCGACGCATGCCGGCTTGGCCACGTTCTCGAGCTCGACCACGACCTTGAGAACGATGCGTAGTCCTAGCTCGACCTTCTCCGCGGTCTCGAGGGTGACCGTGCCGCGAACTCGTGACCCGACCCTTACGGGGTGCGGGAAGCGGACCGAGTCGAGCCCGTAGTTGAGGACGGACGAGATCCCCTCGACCGCGTACGTCTCGGCGAGGAACGTCGGGATCATCGACAGGGTGAGGTACCCGTGGGCGATCGTCGTCCCGAACGGGCCCTCTGCGGCACGGACAGGATCGACGTGGATCCACTGATGGTCGCCAGTAGCATCAGCGAACAGATCGACGCGGTCCTGGGCGACAATCACCCACTCGCTGGTCCCGAGGACGGTGCCGACCGCCGCCTGCACGGCGTCCATGCCGCTGAAGACCCGCGGCCCGGTCATCGCGCAACCCCCGCCGAGGCCTGCCGGATGATCCTGGCGAAGATGCAAGCACGTCCTTGGGCGCTACCGACCACCTCGACGACTCGCAGGGTTCGACCAGCCTGCAGCGTCTTGGCGACAAAGGCGAACGCTCCATCGCCCCGCATCGGCCGGCCGAACGCGGCGGAGATGGAGGTGGTACGCAGCGCCTCGGCGCCGTCAAGTGTGGCACACGTTGCGGCTGCCTCGGCGGCGCAGATCCCGATGCCTCCGTGCAGAGTCTCGAGGTTGTTGAGCCATGGCGCCGGGTCATCGATGGTCAGCGTCGTGGCAGCGGCTTCTGTCGACACGGTCGCGCCGAGAAGATCGAGCACGTCCGAGCCTGTCAACAGGCGCTCGAGTCTTGGCGCCATTCGATCGGGCGTCGGAAGTGGTACGTAGCGACCGTGCTGGCGTGCGCTGACCAGCATGCGGCCCTGGTCGTCCCGCACCTCACCCTGGGCAAAGCCGGCTGTGCCATCGAGGTCGGTGGCGAGACCGGTCGCATGAAGACCGCTGGCCCCCGTCAGAGGGCCTACGAAGTCGAGGGCGATCTCGACGCTCACCGACCATGACGGGCGCCGCGCAGCACCGACCAGCGCGAAGCCCAGCGTGTCGTCGACGAGCACGCCTAGCGCTCCTGCGGCGAGCTTCCCGTCAGCGCCCAGGGGCAGAACTCCCGCCCGGGTGCGCCCGGTGACGATGTCGCCACGTTCCTCCAGCTCCACACCGAACGCGCGTTCCGGGTGCCCCTGAGTCGCCTTCAGAAGCGCTGAGAAGTCGGGGTCCCGTTCACTTGTCGTCTCGGTCGTCATCAGAGATTCTCCTCGGGGTATCGGCGTCGCTCAGGCGGCGCAGGTGCAAATGGCGGCGAGTTCGGTGCCGATAGCAGCTTCGGACGAGCAGTCGGACGCAGGTGTTGCAATACGAGACGAGGTGCGCCCTACTCGTCAGAAGATCGTGTAGCCGCCGTCCACGACCACTTCGTTGCCCGTGTGGAACGTCAGCGTCGGGTCCGCCAGGAAGGCGGCGACCTCGTGGAACTCTTCGGGCTCGGCCCAGCGTCGTACGGGCGTACGTGCGGTCGTCGCTCTCATGAACGCCTCGTCCTCGCGGAGGTGGGTGTTCATCGCCGTCGCCGTCCAGCCTGGAACGAGGATGTTCACGCGAACCCGGTGCCGTGCCAGTTCGACGGCCATCGTCCGGCCCAGCCCGATAAGCCCGTTCTTGCTCGTGGTGTACGCCGCCTGCCCGACCCCGCCGTACCGCGAGATCATCGACGAGACCACGACCATGCTGCCCCCCTCGCCCCGCTCGATGAAGTGGCGGGCTGCTTCGCGGGCGCACAGGAACGTGCCGTCGAGGTTGGTGCGCAGGACTCGGTGCCATTCGTCGAGGTCGGTGTCGACGAGTGGCGCGGCGGACGCAATGCCAGCGTTGGCGAACAGGCTGTCGACCCGGCCGCGAAGAGCGACCGTCTCCTGCATCGCTTCATGCACGGACGACTCGTCGGCGGTATCGCAGGCGATCGACGACGCGTCGATGCCCACCTCCCGAAGCTCGGCCACAGCCTGCTCGTTGCGAGATGCCGTCCGCGACCAGATCACGACCGAAGCACCGTTTGCCCCGACGCCGTGCGCCATCCCGAGGCCTAGTCCGCTGTTGCCGCCAGTGATGACGACGGTACGGCCTGTCAGGTCCACCATCACGACCTCCCGATTCCAACCAGCCCGGCCAGCTCGCCGCGGTACCAGGCGGGGCTGCCCATGGCCAGTGCATCTGCTCGGGCTCGCTTGAGATAGAGGTGGGCGGGATGCTCCCACGTGAAGCCGATCCCGCCATGCATCTGAACGGATTCCTCGGCCGCGAGCAGCGCAACCTCGCTACAGACGGCCTGAGCCATCGCGCTCGCGACGGGAAGGTCAGCCGCGACTCCTTCGTCGGACGACCCTGCGCAGGCGGCCGCGTAGCGGGCGACCGCTCGCGCTTGCGCAATGGCGGTCCAGAGATCGGCGAGGCGATGCTTGAGCGCCTGGTACGAGCCAAGGGTGCGTCCGAACTGACGTCGCTGCTTGAGATAGTCCACTGTCATCTCGAGCATGCGCTCGGCGATGCCGAGCTGCTCCGACGCCAGCAGGGCTCCCCCCAGCTGGGCCGCGCGCTCGAGGCCGCGGTCGAGCTCCGCGCGTGCCACGATCATTTGCCCCTCGACGTGGTCGAAGACGATGTCGGCAACGCGACGCGTCATGTCCAACGAGGGCGTGGGCGTGATCTGAGCTCGCGCGGCTTCAACCAGCACGAGACCGTCGCTGGTGGGAACCAGAAGGTGGGTTGCTTCCAGGGCACCTGCGACCGTCTTGACCGATCCCGAGAGCACCTGACCGTCCCAGGTCAGTTCGGGGACCGGCGCCAGCGGCGAGGCGAACGGCCATACGACGGCTCCGACGGCTGCCCCAGAAGCGAGCTCGCCGACCAGTTCGACAGCACCGACCTCCTGCGCCAACGCGGTGGCCAGCACGGCGCTGGTGAAGAACGGCACGTCGATCACGCCGCGGCCCAGCTCCTCGAGAACGGTGGCCACCTCGAGCCACGTCGCGCCTGCGCCACCGAACTCCTCCGGCACCGCCAGTGCGGCGATGCCCAGTTCGTCGACGAGAGATGACCAGACCTCTCGCGCAGCGGCGTCGAAGGCCTCCGCCTGATCACTGCGTGTCAGCACGGAGTCGATGGGAGTTCGATCGGCGAGAAGGTCACGGACCGCTGAGCGGAGGTCTTCCTCGACCTCCCCGTAGAGCAGCGACGGCATCTGGGTCACTTCGGCAGGTCCTTCCAGGGAGTGTCCTTGTCAGAGCGTGGCTCGGCCGGAAGGCCCAGCACCCGCTCGGCGATGATGTTGCGCATGATCTCCGAGGTACCACCCTCGATGGAGTTCGCGCGGTTGCGCAGATACCAGTAGGCCGGCACGCGATCCAGCGGCGTCGTGAAGTCCGGGCGGCGAAGCGACCAGTCGTCGTATCTCATCGATTCAGGACCGAGGAGGTCCAGATGCAGCGATGCCGCTTCCTGGGCGAGCGCAGAGTAGGCCAGCTTCAGACCCGATCCTTCAGGGCCAGGAGCACCGACCTCGAGCTGTTGAGCCAGGCGTGCGCTCGTCAGTCGCAGCGCTTCCGCGTCCACCCAGAGACGCATCAAGTCGTCGAAGCACTCCGGCCGACGTGCCTCGGGTTCTTTTCGCCACAACCGCGCCAGTGCGCCGATGGGTCCGTCCTCCCGCGCGCCGACGCCACCACCGATGGCGACGCGCTCGTTCATCAAGGTCGCCTGCGTGACCTTCCAGCCCTCACCGACCTCCCCGAGGCGATTGGCGTCCGGAACTCGGACGTCATCGAGGTAGACCTCGTTGAACTCGGCCTCACCCGTCATCTGCCGCAAGGGACGTACATCGACCCCGGCAGTGGTCAGATCGAGCACGAAATAGGACAGGCCCCGATGTTTGGGCAGGGATGGGTCCGTGCGGACCAGCAGGAGGGCCCATCGCGCGTCGTGAGCGAGCGAGGTCCACACCTTCTGTCCGTTGACGATCCAGGAGTCGCCATCCAGGCGGGCGGAGGCCGAGACGCCGGCCAAGTCCGATCCCGCACCGGGCTCGCTGAAGAGCTGGCACCAGATCTCCTCCCCTGTCCACAACGGGGGAATCCAGCGTTCCTGCTGTTCCCGAGTCGCATAGCGCAGCAACGTCGGAGCAGCCATGCCTAGACCGATTACGTTGCCCTGGGGTCTGTTGTCCGGTGCGCCCACAGCCGCGAGAGCGGCGTCCACGAGTGCTTGGTTCGAGGCATCCACGTCCAGTCCGCCGAGACCCTTCGGGTACTGGACCCAGGCAAGGCCCGCGGCAAAGCGGGCGCGCAGGAAGTCCAAGCGGTCGGTCTGGTCAGGCGGGTTCGCGGTGAGGAGTTCGTCGATCCTCCGCTCGAGGTCGATCGCGACGTCGTTCATATCGACGACCTTGGCGCAGAGAGCCGCGGGAGCGGTGTCGCAACCTGAGTCACCGCGCCTTGGCCGTGTTGCGTCATGCGACACCCGATCCCGTCGAGGCGGCCGTAACTTCGCAGCATCCATACGAAGGAGGTCACATGGACCCACTGACTGATCAACCACCCGTTCGGCGGGTGGCTCCGGTCAACGTCGTCGGAGCCGCTGCGACGGCGTTCCTGCCGGAGCAGGACGCGATGCTCGACGAACTCGTGTTCGACGCCGTGTACGGCGCTCTCCGGGAGTGCGGTCTGCGCAAGCAGGACCTCGGCCTCTCAGTGATCGCGTCGATGGACGTTCTCGACGGCCGAAGCATCTCCAGCGGGCTCACCAACTCCGCCGCCGGCGGCTACCTCGCGGACTCCTTCCGCGTCGAGGGCGATGCCGGCCTTGCCATCATCGCGGCGGCGCAAGCCATCGCAGCAGGGGACGTCGAGGTCGCTGTCGCAGTCGGCGTCCACAACCCGGAGACGTCCGGAGACGCCTTGGCAAGGCGCGCATTCGTCGAGCAGATCTCGAACCTCGGCTTCGAACCGCACTTCGACCGACCCGTCGGGCTCACGGCGAACATGACGTACGCCTTGCACGCGAGCCACCAGCTGGGTCGTCTCGGCACGGACGTCACGACGATGGCGGAGTTCGCCGCTGCAGAGATCAACCAGGGGGCGGGACGGGCACGATCGATACGTCCCTCGGCCACGACCGTCGAGGAGGTTCTCGCGTCGACGCCCATCAGCTGGCCGCTGCATGAGCTGATGCTTCCGGCTGAGTCGACCGGTGCCGTCGCTGTCGTCCTGGCGTCACCCGCACGCGCGGGCCGATGCCTCGGTCGCGACGCCCGCCTGACCGGGCTGGGGCACGCGACTGGGGAGTACACCTGGTCCGGCAACTGGCTCACAGGGCCGGAGGCCACGACCAGGCGCGCCGCCCAGATGGCATACGCACAAGCACGCGTGACGCCGGAGCAGGTGCGCTTGGCCGAGATCTCGGCGCCCACTCCTGCGCTGCACGCGTGCTACCTCGATGCACTCGGTGCCGCGCCGCAGAGCGTGAACGCCAGCGGCGGGTTGCGCAGCAACTACCCCGGCCTGGCGAACGGCGGTCTGCGCCTGCTCGAGGTGATCGAACAGCTCGAGCGTCATGAGGCCGGCACCGTCGGCCTGAGTCATTCCGTCGACACCGAGACAGGCATCGTCTCGGAGGACGCGACCGTCCTGATCGTGGAGGCAGCCTGATGTCCTATCGCGCAGCCGTGGTGGGAGTCGGACTCACCGAAGCCACCTCACCCCGCAAGCAGACGATGTCCACGGTCGAGCTCTGCCAGGTCGCCGCCCAGCGAGCACTCGAGCACAGCGGACTCGATCCCGCCGACATCGACGCCGTCGTCACCGGCAACATCGACGGTTTCGAAGGCACCGTCCTCGGCGGCAAACACATCACCCGCCTGATCGGCCTCGGCCCTCACGTACCACTGATCATCATCAACACCGGAGGCACGACAGGCGGCAATCTGATGCAGGTCGCAGCCCGAATGGTTCGATCTGGGACCCACCGACGGGTGCTGTGCCTCGGGGGCCCGACATTCTTCGGCGCGACCGACCTGCAGAGTGCCATCAACACCAACTCCCCCATGATCATCGAGCAGCCGCTCGGCATGGGCGCGTACCACATGGGTGCCTTCGCCGCGAGCGCCTACCAGGCACGCTACGGCTTGAGCGCCGATGACCTGGCCACCGTGGTCGTGGCAGATCACGACAAAGCCTCCCGCAACCCGTACGCCCACCTGCGCTACACGATGACGCGGGAGGAGGTCCTGGCCGGCCGCCCTCTGGCATCCCCGCTCACCCAGCCGATGGTGTGCCCGGTGTCGACATCCGCGGTCGCGATGCTGGTCGCCGATCCGGAGGACAGCGGCCCACTGCGCACAACTCCCGCTCTCATCAAGGCGATGGGGATGTCTGCCGATCCATATCTCGGCGGCGGCAAGGGCGACTTCTCCACGATGGAGAACCTCGCCAACCTGGCCCGACGGGTCTTCGCCCAGGCGGACATCCGGGACCCGCTTGCCGAGATCGACGTCGCCGAGCTGTTCGCCCCGTACGCCCACATGCAGCCCATGCAGCTCGAGGCGCTCGGATTCGCACGACCCGGTGGCGGTGTCGACCTCATCCGCAGCGGCGCCACCGACCGTAGCGGGCAGCTTCCGGTCAACATGTCGGGTGGGCCGAAGTGCTCCAACGCCGGCGTTGCCGGCGAGCTCGCGCCCTATGCGTACGCCGCCTTGCAGGTCATGGGTGACGCCCCGGATGCCATCCAGGTGGAGGGCGCCCGTAGGTCTCTCGGTCACGGCACCGGGGGTTCCTTCTTCCAGTTCGAGAATCTTGCCGTCTTCGAATCTCTCGCGAGGAGCAACTGACATGACGACGACCATGCCTCCCAACACCGGGGTCACGACTCAGGCGGTGCGCTGGGACCTGCACTACGACATCCACCTCGGAAGCACGTGGAGCCGGTTCATGGACGGGCTCAAGGACCGCAAGATCCTGGCCAACTCCTGCACCGTCTGCGAGCGCGTCTTCGTCCCTCCCCAGGCCTACTGTGAGTCCTGCTTCGAGCCGACGGACAACTGGCGCGAGCTCTCAGGAGAGGGAACTCTCGAGGTCTTCACCGTCGCTTGGCACGGCTTCACCGGTGGCCCGAAACCGCCGTACGCGATCGGCGGCATCCGGCTCGACGGCGCCTCGACGCTCCTGATGCACTGGATCGTCGGCGTCGATTTCACGCCCGAGGCCGACGTCCGAGAGGCGTTGCCCTTCGGCACCCGTGTCAAAGCGGTCTGGGCAGAAGAGCGCAGCGGTCAGATCCTCGATATCGCGCACTTCGTCCCCGTCGACTGAGTTCTCGAGCGCTCACGGTGGCCGCCGGCATCAAGCCGGCGGCCACTTCCTATTGACAGGGTGTCAGGAACGTCGCACCATAGGATTGTGACAGCCACCACACCCCTCCGCGCCTCGCGTGCCGATGCCGATTCCATCCGGACGACGGTCACGCGGATCATGCACGATCGTCAGGTAACACTGCCCGACCATCAGGCCTCGCCGGACGTCATCGAGTCGTGGGCACGATGCGTTCGATACGGGCTCCAGCCCAAGGCAGTCACGCCAGCGCCGGCCCGAGACCGAGAGGCTGATGCGCGCCTGATCGACGTCGTCTCCGACGCCCTGGACAGCCGTCTCGAGAGCGTGCGGAGATCTGGCGTGTGCCTGTCTCTCACCGATGCCGATGGCGTTGTGCTGCGTCAGTGGGTCGGCAACAACGACATCATGCGTGGTTTCGAGAAGATCGACGTCGTCCCGGGGTTCAGTGTCGCAGAGACCGTCGTCGGAAACAGCAGCGGCAGCTCGTTGATCACGCGCCGGCCCACCATCGTTCGAGGGCCTGAGCACTTCGCGCCGCAGTTCGCCGACTTCACGTCGGCCGGCACCGTCATCACTCACCCGGCCAGCCGGCGGGTGGTGGGCAGCCTGAACCTCACCTGCCTGTACGAGGAGACCTCACCGATGGCCCTGTCCTGGGTCTGTGAGATCGTCACTGACATCGAGCGCAAGCTGCTGGACGCCGCGACGACGGCCGAGCAGTTGCTGCTACGGCGCTTCCTCCTCGAGAACCGAGACGCGCGACACGCTGTGGTGGCGGTCAACGCCCAGACCGCCATGACCAACGCAGCTGCGGCGAAGCTGATGGGAAGTGTCGACCAGGCGCAGCTTTGGGCCTACGCGTCGGCCATCCTGGCCGAGCCCGACACTCCTGCGCCGATCGTGACGATGACCGACGGGGCGCGAGTACGCGTTCATCGGTCGGCCGTCGTCGGCGCAGGTGACTCCCTCGGAGTCGTGCTTCGCCTGGCCCGGATCTCCAACGAGCAGAGGCATCGTTCCGGTCCGCTGGTGGAACTCCCGCGGCTGGTCGGCGACGGCCAACGATGGACCGACATGCGGCGGCGGCTGACCAATCTCGGTACGGCTCCGTTGCTCCTGGTTGGCGACGCCGGTGTCGGCAAGGGATCGATCGCCCGCGCCCTGGCAGGAGCCGACAACGTACAGGTCGACGGTGCCGACGGGTGCGCGGCTGCCGAGCTTGTGCGTGCGTCGCTGCCTACGTTGTCAGGTGGGCTGGTCGTTCTGCACTTGGACGACGTGCCGGCAGAGGACGTCGAGGAGCTCGTCGCGATTCTCGGAGCCGTCCCAGCGGGAGTCCGCCTGGTCGCCACGTCGCGCAGATCGCCGGCGAGCGGCGCGATCGATCCGCGTCTCTTGGAGTTCTTCCACGAGATCGTCCCTGTCCCCAACCTCGGTGATCGAGCCGAGGACGTTCCTGCCATCGTGGCCGAGCTCGCGGAGCGCCACAAGGACACGGCGCGGACCATCCACTGGATGCCGGATGCGATCCAGGCACTGACGCGCCGGAGGTGGCCGGAGAACGTACGTTCGCTGGACCGCCTGGTCAAGCACGTCGTCGCAAGCGTGCACCATGACTACATCGGCCTGAAGGACCTGCCTGCCCACGTCACGAGTGGAACCGGGCGCCGCCAGCTCAGCGGTCTCGAACGCGTCGAGGCCGAGGCGATGCTGCAGGCGCTTCGCGACGCATCGTGGAACAAGCAGAAGGCGGCCGAGGCACTGGGCATCGCCCGGTCGACCCTCTACCGGAAGATGCAGGCGCTCGGTCTCGACCGTGACTCGACGTTCTGACCTCCTCAGACGACCGTGTAGCCACCATCAACGAGGTAGTGGGCACCGGTGATGAACGAGGCTTCCGGCGAGCAGAGGAAGACGACCATGGCGGCGACCTCGTCGGCGGTGCCCAGCCGACCGACCGGGTGCGCCGCCTCGGTCCGGGCTCGCACCTCCTCGTCCTGGTGGCCGAGCAGCGGCGTGTCGATGAAACCAGGTCCCACGGCGTTCACCCTGATGCCCGCCGCCGCGTAGTCGAGCGCTGCCACCTTGGTGAGGCCGACGACGGCGTGCTTGGAAGCGACGTACGCGGCACTCGCCCCAGCGGCCACGTGCCCCATCACCGAAGCAAGGTTGACGATCGACCCGCCGCCGGCGCGCTGCATCGCGGGAATCTCAGCCGTGAGGCAACGGAAGATTCCGTCGAGGTTGATGTCGAGGACTCGGCGCCACTGCTCCCACGTCATGTCGCCGACTGGCGCCTTGTCGGGCACCCCGACGCCCGCGGCGTTGACCGCGATGTCAAGTCGACCGCCGCGCGACTCAACGTCGTCCACAGCGGCCAAGACCGAGGCAGCATCACGAACGTCCAGTGGTACGGCGAACGCACCGGGCAGCGAGTCGGCGACCCGCTTGGCGGCCTGGAGGTCCACATCGGCTACCGCCGTCGTCGCCCCGAGAGCGGCGAGTCTGCGAGCACACGCGGCGCCGATGCCGGATCCTCCGCCCGTAACCAGTGCCACCCGTCCTGACATGACGTCATCGTTCATCGTCGCTCCTTAGGTATCGCGGCCCAGGCAAGGCCGTCGATTCGAGCGTGCCCGATGCTGACGCCCTTCGGCTGTCTCGAAACGGGGCACGTTCCTCGAGGCTCGTACGGCGGGGCTTGTCCTGAACTGGGACATCCAGGAACCGCGGTCGGTTCGTAGCGTGCGAGTCACCACACAAGCAACCCGTGCGCTGGGCTGTGGACGTGAATCGGTCCAGCGTGCGGGGTTCATCAGGTCGTCGGTCGCACGAGGTGCGGCGTACACCGATCCGACAACACAGAACCGACGAACCCGGGTCACCGGGAAAGATCAGGAGCAGCCAGTGAATCCCGCAGGATCCGTCGCGCTCATCACCGGAGGAGCCTCCGGGCTGGGGCTTGCCACAGCCACGACACTCGCTGGCCTCGGAGCCCGAGTCGTGCTGGTCGACCTGCCCGGCTCGGCCGGCGCCGAGCGTGCCGCCGAAATGGGCGACGCGGTCCGGTTCGCCCCGGCAGACGTCCGCGACCCCGAGCAGATCGCGGACGCTGTGCAGCTGGCCACCGAGATGGGACCGCTGAGGATCGTGGTCAGCTGCGCCGGTGTCGGCGACCCCGCCCGTACTCTCGGCAAGGACGGGCCGCTCGACCTCGACCGCTTCCGTCGCGTCGTCGACATCAACCTCATCGGAACCTTCAACGTCATCCGGCTGGCCGCAGCAGCGATGGCATCCAACGAACCGGTCGACGGCGAGCGCGGCATCATCATCAACACCGCATCCGTCGCTGCCTTCGACGGCCAGATCGGCCAGGCGTCCTACTCGGCGTCGAAGGGCGGCCTCGTGGGCATGACGTTGCCAGTGGCGCGTGATCTCGCCCAACACCTCATCCGCGTGGTCACGATCGCGCCGGGCATGTTCTCCACCCCGATCCTCGAGGGTCTGAGCGACCAAGCTCGCCGCTCGCTCGAGGAGCAGGTGCCGCACCCAGCACGTCTGGGCAGACCCGACGAGTACGCCGCGCTGGCTGCACATGTGGTCTCCAACGCCATGATCAACGGCGAGACGATCCGTCTCGACGGGGCCATCCGGATGGCCCCCCGATGACGGCGGCTCTGATCACCGGCGCGTCGCGTGGCATCGGGGAGGAGATCGCGCGCCGACTCGCAGCCGAAGGACACGACCTGACGATCAGCGCGCGTGGCCGAGACTCCCTCGACTCGTTGGCCAAGGAGCTCCACGCCCAGCACGGTGTGCGCGTCGAGGTCGCGACGGCCGACATGTCGTCCCACGACGACGTCGTCGCCCTGGCCTCCACTCACCTGGCGGCTCATGACCGACTGGATGTGCTCGTCCTGAACGCCGGGATGGGAGCCATCGGAGCCTTCGCGGACTACCCCGTCCACCGGCTGGACAAGATGTTCAGCGTCAACGTCCGCTCGGGCTACGTCCTTGTGCAGCAGCTGCTGCCTGCGCTCCTTGCCGCCGGCAGCGAGACCGAGCGTGGCGGCAAGGTCATCGCGGTCGCGTCCACGACGGGCCTGGTGGGTGAACCCCTGAACTCGGCGTACGGCGCCACCAAGGCGGCCCTCATCTCCTTGTGCGAGACGTTGGACACCGAGCACTCGCAAGACGGGGTCACCGCGACCGCCGTCTGCCCCGGATACGTCGCTACAGCGATGACAGAGGGCCTTGGCGACAAGGTCGCACAGGACGACATGATCCCGCCCGCGGACGTCGCCGAGGCGGTCATCGGATTGACCCGGCTCTCGTCGCGGACGGTCGTGCCCCGACTGGTGCTGGCCCGTCCCGGCCCCCACATCTGGCGTGCCTGAAGTGGCCCACTCGGCCGTCAATGAGTAGCGGAACGGGACACACCTGACCCCGAGCACCGACCTAGCGTGGTCGACGCGACATCCCCATCCACCCAGCCCTTCCTCCGAGGAGAATCATGAGCACCGCTGTCATCGTCGATGCCGTCCGCACTGCGTCCGGCAAAGGCAAGCCGGGAGGCGCCCTGTCCTCCGTCCACCCGTCCGACCTGCTCGCCCAGACACTCCAAGGGCTACTGGCTCGCAACGATGTCGATCCCGCGAGCATCGACGACATCATCGCCGGCTGCGTCTCGCAGGTGGGCGACCAGGCCCTGAACGTCGCCCGTACGGCGGCCCTGGCCGCGGGACTTCCGGAGTCCGTGCCCGGCACCACGGTGGACCGTCAGTGCGGCTCCAGCCAGCAGGCGGCGCACTTCGCCGCGCAGGGAGTGATGGCCGGGGCGTACGACATCGTCATCGCATGCGGTGTCGAGTCGATGAGCCGCGTCCCGATGGGCGCGAGCTCGCACGGGGGCGATCCTGCCGCGCCGCTGGCTCAGCGCTACCCGGACGGCCTGATCGGACAGGGCATCTCGGCCGAGCTGATCGCCGCCAAGTGGGGGCTGTCCCGCGCGGCGCTCGATGAGTACTCTGCCCGATCCCATGAACTGGCCGCTGCTGCGGTGGCCTCAGGGCGGTTCGACCGCGAGCTGCTGCCGATCGCCCTGCCGGACGGTTCGGTGCACACCGTCGACGAGACCCTCCGGGACTCGACCACGGCCGAAGGTCTGGGGAGCTTGCGCACCTCGTTCGCCACGCCGGAGTTCGAGAAGCGCTTCCCGCAGATCAGCTGGAGCATCACCGCGGGGAACTCCTCGCCGCTCACCGATGCCGCGTCGGCCGTGCTCATCATGAGCGAGGAGCGCGCCAACGAGCTCGGCCTGACCCCGCGTGCCCGCTTCCACTCCTTCGCCGTGACGGGTAGCGACCCGCTCTACATGCTGACCGGTGTCATCCCCGCGACGCAGAAGGTACTCGCCCGTGCCGGCCTCGGGATCGACGACATCGACACCTTCGAGGTCAACGAGGCCTTCGCGCCGGTGCCTCTCTCCTGGCTCGCCGAGACCGGCGCGGACGAGAAGCGCCTCAACCCCTCCGGGGGCGCGATCGCGCTCGGACACGCGTTGGGCGCCTCGGGCACCCGCCTGCTCACCACCATGCTGACCAACCTCGAGGCCACGGGCGGGCGATACGGCCTGCAGACGATGTGCGAGGGCGGCGGCATGGCCAACGCGACGATTATCGAGCGCCTCGGATGAGCATCACGTTCGACTTCACCGGACGGACGGTCGTGGTAACGGGCGCCGCTCAGGGGATCGGCCTCGAGATCGCCTCGATGTTCCACCGCGCCGGCGCCCACGTAGCCGCGGTGGACCGGGACCCCGAAGCGCTTGCCAAATCCTGGCCGGCCGGAACCGAGCGAGTCAGCACCCATGCCCTGGACGTCACCGACGCCGACGCGGTCGGGGCCGCGGTGGCCGACGTCGTGGCTGCCACCGGATCGATCGACGTCGTGGTCAACAACGCCGGCATCACCCGGGACACCGTGGTGTGGAAGATGACCGACGATCAGTGGCGCGCCGTGATCGACGTACACCTGGGTGGAACCTTCAACTTCACCCGGGCCGCGATCCCCACGATGCGGGCAGCCGGGTTCGGCCGGATCATCAACGTGACCTCCTACACGGGTCTCCACGGAACGATTGGGCAGGCCAACTACGCGGCCGCGAAGGGCGGGATCGTCGCTTTCACCAAGACCGTCGCGAAGGAGACCGCCCGTTTCGGCATCACCGTGAATGCCATCTCCCCCAACGCTGCCACCGCCATGGTCCTCGCGGTCGGTGAGGAACGACTGGCGGAGATGACCGCGACTGTCCCCGTCGGTCGCTTCGCCGAACCGGCCGAGATGGCAACCGCTGTCGGGTTTCTGGCCGCGGAGGAGAACGGCTACATCACCGGGGTCGTGCTCCCCGTCGACGGGGGGCTGGCGATGTGATGAGCCCGTGCCGACCAATGAACCGCCAGCGTGTAAATCGCGCCGCGTCCATCCGTACGGGGAGGATCTAGGGTGAAGTCCGTGACCACCCCGCACGATGCCGTACGCAGAATTCGTCTCGACGCAGGCGACCGTCGAGCACAGATCGTCGCCGCCGCCCGCGCTCTGTTCGCACAGCAGCCCTATGACACCGTCTCCACCAGCGACATCGCGGCCGCGGCCGGCACGACGCGTACGAACATCCACTACTACTTCAGCACCAAGCGCGACCTCTTCCTCGAAGTCGTGGAGCAGTTCGCCCGTATCCCTCTCAATGTCGCACTTGCCGAGGAAGATCTCCCAGTGATGACGCTCGTGGACAGGGTCCTCGGGCGGTGGCTGGACGCCGTAGAACGCAACTCCGAGGTCTTCCTCACCATGCTCCATGGCTCGTCGAGCCAAGACCCGCAGGTGAGCGGTGTCCTCCGTACGAGCATGCAAGCCTGGGAGACACACCTGGCGACCATCGTCGGGGTCGATCCGGCGAACTCGACGCACCGGGCGATGGTGCGCTCCTTCCAGGGCATGGTCACATCGTCCACCTCGGAGTGGCTGGTGCACGGCCAGCTCGACAAGGCCGCCGTCCACGCACTGCTCACCCACACCCTCGTCGGCCTCGGCGACGCGGCCCAAGAGATCTCGCCCGACGGCCCTGCCGTCGGCTAACAGCATCCCCGCCCCCGGGTTTGCCGAAAGGAGCAACCATGACGCTGTCAAGCATTGCCGCCCTCCCCCTTCAGCCGAGCGAGGAGGAACGCGTCCTGCGTTCCACAGTGAGCGCCATCGTGGGCAGCTACGGCCACGACTACTACATGAAGACTTCTCAAAGCGGCGAGCCCATGCAGGAGCTGTGGGACCAGCTGGGCCGTCATGGGTTCCTCGGTCTGAACATCCCTGAGGCGTACGGCGGCGGCGGTGCCGGTCTGACCGAGCTGGCGATCGTCCTCGAGGAGCTATCCGCCGGCGGCTGTCCCGAACTGGCCATGGTCCTGTCCCAGGGCATCGCTGGCAGTGTTCTGGCACGTCATGCCAGCGACGAGCAGAAGCAGCGCTATCTGCCAGGGATCGCCAGCGGCGCCGAGAAGTTCGTCTTCGCCCTCACCGAGCCCGACGCGGGCTCGAACTCGCACAACATCACCACCACTGCTCGGCGCGACGGCGAGGAATGGATCGTCCGTGGCACGAAGTACTACATCTCCGGGGTGGACCACTGCGACCACTTCCTGCTCGTCGCGCGCACCGGGACCGACGAGACGACGGGGCGCGGCGAGCTGACCCTGTTCATTGTGGACGACCCCGAGGTCTCGGGCCTTTCCCGGCAGTTGATCCCCACCGCGCTGCAGGCACCGGAGCGGCAGTTCACGCTCTATTTCGATGACGTGCGATTGCCGGCCGATGCCGTTGTCGGGACGGTCGGGCACGGCTTACGTCCCCTTTTTGACGGCCTCAACCCCGAGCGCGTGCTGAGCGCGGTCATCTGCACGGGTGTCGCCCGATATGCACTCGACAAGGCCGTGGCGTACACCAAGGAGCGCCAGGTCTGGGGTGTCCCGATCGCCACCCATCAAGGTGTGCAGCATCCGCTGGCCGAGGCTGCCATCGAGCTCGAAGCCGCGCGTGGGATGACCTGGCGTGCTGCTGCGCTCTTCGACGCCGGACTGCCCGCGGGCGAGGAGGCCAACATGGCGAAGTTCCTCGCGTCCAGGGCGGGCATGAAGGTCCTCGACACTGCCATCCAGGTGCATGGCGGCAACGGGCTCGCGGACGAGTACGGCCTCGCCGATCTCTGGGGCATCGTGCGGCTCCAGCAGGTGGCGCCGGTATCGACGCAGATGGTCCTCAACCACATCGCCCAGCAGACGCTGGGCCTGCCCCGGTCGTACTGATCATGACTATCAGCGACAATGATCTCCGTGCCGAGCTCGCGGGGCGCGAGCTGCCCGGCGGCAGCATCGTCATCGAGCCGCACGAGAGCGTGATCGGCGACCGGGCGCTGCGAGCGAAAGATGCCCCGAGCGACCAGGCCCATCCGCTGTGGTACGTCATCGCCTCGCTTCGAGGCATGGGGATCTCCGTCGACGACCTGTGCCGTCTCGCGCACAAGAGCGAGGGCGACACTCTCCTCTTCGGCAGCTGCGAGGTCGTCCAGGACGTCGCGCTGACTCCAGGAGCCGAGTACGTGACTACCGCGAGGATCGGCGAGGTCGGATCGCGCACCACCCGCGACGGCTCGCGGCTCGACAGCGTCGAGGTCGTCGTCGAGCTGCACCGTGACGGCTCACGCGCCGGGGCCGTGACCTCGGTCTACCTGTTCAAGAGAGGACCACGCCTGTGACCACCGCTCCTGTGACGACCGCGCCTGGCAGTCCATTGCCCGGTCTCCTTGTCGAGAATGTCCGCGCCGAGGACATCACCACCGTCGCCCTCATCTTGCGCGATCCCAACCCGATCCACTTCGACCTCGATGCCGTCGCCCGCGCCGGACTCGGCGACCGGCCCGTCAACCAGGGCGGCTCAACAATGGCCTACGTGATGAACATGCTCATCGCGTGGGCCGGGTCCCGAAGCGCGATCCGCCGGATCTCCTGCACGTTCAGGAGCAACGTCTTCGCCGGTGACGATGTGGAGGTCGGCGGCACCGTCACCGAAGCCCATGACACCGACTCAGGCGTCCTTGTCGAGTGCGATGTCTGGGCCGACGTCGTGGGCGGTCCACGCGCTATCGCCGGCACCGCCACGGTTCTTCTGCCGGGCGCACCGACGCCCTGACGGCCACAACGCGAGCGGCCATCCATGGAGTGCAACCGAGCGCCCCTGATCGCCGGCCCGCGAACTGGGCCACACATTCACCGCGGACCGGCTCGCGGGAGACCGGATCGCCACGCGGCTCGATACGACCTCGGCCGATCGGGCCCGTCAAGAGCCGGGCTGAGACTCTAGGCAGTTTCTCCGGGAGCATCCCGCTGACCTGCAAGAACGCGTGTTTCTCCCCCGTCGCTCCGCCGGGGGAGAAACATGCTCACGTTGGAACCAAGGTAAACGGCGAGTCCGATCGACCATCGCGGAGCTTATGGCGCTCGCCGGCCACTCGACTCCGGGTGCCGCGATGCGCTATCGGCACGCAGCGAGCGACAGGATGCAAGAGCTCGCTTACGACAAGCACGATGACCGACGAGCAACGCATCTCAGTCGCTACCGAGTTTCTGCGGCGCCTTGACCTTGGCGGCGACACCCTCGAGCTGTTGGGTCTGTCCGATTTTTTGTGTAAACGGTCATCGGCTCAGTTGAGTCCTAGGCGGTCGCCGTAGGTCATCGATAGTACGTTGAGGATGGGCTGCCAGCCATTGACTCGACCGGTCGGGTTGTTGCCCTTGTTCTTCTCGCGGTGTCGGATCGCGAGGTAGAGGACCTTCATGGCCGACTGTTCGTCGGGGAAGTGTCCACGTCGTTTGGTCGCGACCCGGAATCGGGCGTTGAGGGACTCGATCGCGTTGGTGGTGTAGATCAGCTTGCGGACCTCGGGCGGGAACTCCAGGAACGGGGCGAACTCGTCCCAGGCGTTGCGCCAGGTCGCGATCATCGCGGGGTAGCGCTCTTCCCAGCGTTCGGTGAAGTCGGCGAACTCGGCCTCCGCGGCGGTGACGGTGGGCGCGGTGTAGATCCGCCGCAGTCCGGTGGTGACCTTCTGCCAGTCCTTACGCGACGAGAGCCTCAGGCTGTTGCGGACCAGGTGGACCACGCAGGTCTGCACCGTTGCTTCGGGCCAGATCGCGCGGATCGAGTCCGGCAGCCCTTTGAGTCCGTCGCAGCACACGATGCAGACGTCGGCCACGCCCCGGTTCTTCAGATCGGACAGCATGGTGGCCCACTGCTTGGAACCCTCGCCGCCGGTCGGTCCGATCCACATCCCGAGCACATCCCGGACCCCCTCGAGGTTGACGCCCATGGCGACGTAGACCGGCCGGTTGCCTACCGATCCGTCGCGGACCTTGAGGAACAGCGCGTCGATCAGGACCACCGGGTAGACCGGGTCCAGCGGTCGCGACTGCCATTCCTGCATCTGCTTGGTGACCTTCTCGGTCACCGTAGAGACCAGGTCGCGGCTGATGGTGGTGTCGTAGACCTCCTCGAGGTGCTCGACGATGTCGCCGGTGGTCATCCCTTTCGCGTACAGGCTGATGACCGCGTCGTCGAACCCGGTCAGCCGGCGCTTGCGCTTGGGCACGATCTGCGGCTCGAACGTACCGGCCCGGTCCCGCGGCACATCGAGCTCGATCTGACCGATCTCGGTGGTCACCGTCTTCGGGCTCGTCCCGTTGCGTGAGTTCCCGGTACCGCGGCCGGTGATCTCGTGCTTGCCGTAGCCGAGGTGGTGATCCATCTCGGCCTGCAACGCCGACTGCAGCACCTGCTTGGTCAGCGCGGTCAACAAGCCATCCTCGCCGGTCAGCTCGATCCCACGCTCCGAGGCAGAAGCCACCAGCTGCTCAGCCAGGGTGGCCATGTCCGGCCCGCAACGGCCGGCACCACCGACCGCCCGGCCGGTCCTCCTGCCCGCTCACGCGGACCGTGATCGTCCATGTCGTTCATGACGTGATGTTCCTTCCACCACGGACCAGATCCGTGGCATCACGCCGAGCCGGTTACACAGAATTCCTGACAGACCCACTACCGGGCAGCGACCGAGCGCCTCGCACCCGGCTCCGAGACAAGCGGCGGCCCAGCGGTCGGGCTCTGAGAGGCCCCGGGGACCACGAACGGCTCCCCGACCGATCCCATGGACGCGCTCCTCGTTCGTCAACGGGGATGTTCTGCGCGCTCCCGTACTTGTCGGGGCTGCTGACGCGCGCGGGGTTCCCCGGCGCCTGAGCCGGGCTCGCTTTGCGGAAACCGAGCCCAAAGTGAGCCTTAAGGCATGTCCTCGGAGATTGACCGCGAAATCCCGAATCGCATCACTGCTGTTCAGAGCCCGTTTTCGTCAGCAATGCGACGCATTCGATGTGATGCGTCATCGGGAACAGGTCGAAGGCGCGCAGCGTGCGCAGCCGGTAGCCGTGCTCGGCGAAGATCGCGACGTCGCGAGCCAGCGCGGCGGGGTCGCAGGCGACGTAGGCGACCTTCTGCGGCGAACGCGCGGCGACGGCGTCGACGACAGCCCGGCGCGCGCCCTCGCGCGGCGGGTCGAGGACGACGAGGTCGAAGGGACCCTCCGCCAGGCCGGCCAGAACGGTGGCGACGTCGCCCGCGGTGACCTCGGCCGAGGGTACGTTGCCGACCGAGAGCGCGGAGGCGGTCTGGTCGCCCTCGACGGCGACGACCCGACCGGACGGACCGACCTCGTCGGCGAGGAAGGCGGAGAAGAGCCCGACGCCGGCGTAGAGGTCCAGGACGCTCTGGCCCGGTGACGGTTCCAACGCGGACAGCACCGCCGAGACCAAGGCCGTCGGCGCACCCGGGTGGACCTGCCAGAAGCCGTCGGAGGCGACCTCGAAGGAGTGCTTCGCTCCCCCGATCTCGACCTTCTCCACGACAGTCCCGGCACCCGCCTCGCGGGCGTCCTCGGCGGCGATCAGGCAGTCGTCGATCGCGATCACGTCATGGGAGCGGTAGCGCCGCATCCCGCGGCCGCCGCCTGGGGCGGTCGCGTAGCGCTGACGAGTGCGCCACCGCAGCCCGTCCACGTCTCCGGGAACCGCCTCGACGACAAGCCCGGCGACCAGGGGGTCCTCGGCGGAGAGGCCGCCCAGCCGGACCAGCTGCTCGCGCAGCACCGTCGCCTTCAGGTCGCGCTGCGCGGACAGCGAGACGTGCTGGAAGTCGCAGCCGCCGCAGAGCCCGGGGCCGGCGTACGGGCAGGGCGGAACCACCCGTTCCGCGGCGGCCGAGAGCACCGAGACCGCGTCGCCGCGCCAGAACCGGTCCCCGGCGGTTCCCTCGGTGATCTCGACGACGACCTGCTCGCCGGGCAGAGCGTGGCGTACGAAGACGACGCGGGACGTGTCGTCGACCGGCACCCGGGCGACGAAGTGACCACCGTGGGCGACCGGGCCGACCTCGACCTCGAACCGGCGGCCGACGTACGACTCGCCCTTGGACGCCTTCGGGCGGGGCCGCCTTCCGCGGCGTGCCTGGGACCGGCTCATCGCCGGCCGCTTCCGCGGCGCAGACCCGGAGCCAGCCAGTATTCCTCGCGCATCTCCTCGGCGCGCTCCTTGCCAGAGGCGAGCTGGTAGGGCACCGAGATGACCATGACGCCCGGGGTGAACAGCAGCCGGCCCTTGAGCCGCAGCGCGGTCTGGTTGTGCAGGAACTGCTCCCACCAGCGGCCCACGACGTACTCGGGGATGTAGACGGCCACGACACCACGCGGGTTGGCGTCACGGATCGCCGAGGCGTACTCCACGACCGGGCGGATCAGCTCGCGGTAGGGAGAGTGCAGCACCTTCAGCGGCATCGGCAGGTTGCGCTCGTCCCACTGCTTGAGCAGCTCGGCGGTGTCGGAGTCGGTGGTCGAGACCGTCACCGCCTCGAGCACGTTGGGGCGGCTCGCCTGCGCGAAGGCCAGCGCCCGCAGGGTCGGCTTGTGGAGCTTGGAGACCAGGACGATCGCGTGGACACGAGTGGGTAGCACGCGGTCACGCTCGTCAGCCGCGAGCTCGAGGGCGACGTTGTCGTAGTGACGGCGGATACCGGTCATGAGCAGGAAGGCGATCGCCATCGCCACGATCGAGATCCACGCGCCGTGGGTGAACTTGGTGATCAGCACGACAACCAGCACGACACCGGTCACCGAGAGACCGAAGGCGTTGATGAGCCGGCTGGTCTGCATCTTCGCCCGGACGACCGGGTCCCGCTCATCGCGGAGAAGCCGGGTCCAGTGCCGCACCATGCCGGTCTGGCCGATCGTGAAGGCCACGAAGACACCGACAATGTAGAGCTGGATCAGGCGGGTCACCTCGGCGTTGAACGCCACGATCAGCAGGATCGAGAAGCCCGCCAGGATCACGATCCCGTTGCTGTAGGCGAGCCGGTCGCCGCGAGCCGCGAAGGCCCGCGGGGCGTAGCCATCCTTGGCCAGGATCGAGGCAAGGACCGGGAAGCCGTTGAACGCGGTGTTGGCCGCCAGCAGCAGGATCAGGCCGGTGGACAGGGTGATCAGGAAGAACCCGGGTGGGAAGCCCTCGAACACCACATGGGCGATCTGGCCGACCAGCGGCGCCTGGTGGTAGTCCACCAGCTGTTCGCCGTTGGGGCCGCGCAGCTGGTGCGCGGGGTCCTCGACCACCTGGGCGTGGATGATGTTCGCCAGCGCCACGATCGACATCGCCAGGGTGATCGCGATCGCACCGAGGAGCGCGAGCGTGGTGGCCGCGTTCTTGCCCTTGGGCTTGCGGAAGGCGGGTACGCCGTTGGCGATCGCCTCGACTCCCGTGAGGGTCGCACATCCCGAGGCGAACGCCCTCAACAGCAGGAAGGCCGCGGCCACCCCCGCGAACCCGTCGGCGAACTCGGGCTCGGCGACCACCTGGAGGTCTGCGCTCTCCGCCCTGCCCAGGCCGCCGCCGAGGAAGTGCTGCCCGAGGCCCCAGGCCACCATGCCGAGCATGGAGAAGATGAAGATGTAGGTCGGGATGGCGAAAGCTGTTCCGGACTCGCGCACGCCACGCAGATTCATCGCGGCCAGAAAGAGGACCGCCAGCGTCGCGATCAGGACCTCATGGCCACGGGCCAGATCGACGGTGGTCGCCAGGTACTGGGCCGCCGAGGAGATCGACACCGCGACCGTCAGCACGTAGTCGACCAGCAGCGCACTCGCGACCGTCAGGGCCGGTTTCGCCCCGAGGTTGGCACCGGCCACCTCGAAGTCTCCCCCACCACTCTGGTAGGCCTGCACGTTCTGCCGGTAGGACAGCACCACCGCCAGCATCACGAACCCGACGATGATCGCGATCTTCCAGGAGAACGTGTAGGCGGTTACGCCCGCCAGCGCGAGGGTCAGGAAGATCTCGTCGGGCGAGTAGGCCACCGACGACAACGGGTCGCTGGCGAACACCGGTAGCGCGATGCGCTTCGGCAGCAGTGTCTCGCCCAGCTGCGAGCTCCGGAGCTTACGGCCGATGAGCAGCCGTTTCGATACATCACCAACACCCACAACCGCAGACGCTACGGCACATGACTGCTTCCGTGCGCTTTCGGACCGCCTCCGGGTGCCGAACACGCCAACTTCGAGGGCGTAGGCGACGCGCAAGGCGGGCGAGTGCAATCATGACACGGTGCATGTAGTGATCATGGGCTGTGGCCGCGTCGGCTCGACCCTGGCCAGGAGCCTCGAGGACCGTAACCACACGGTCTCGGTCATCGACCAGAACTCGGACGCGTTCCGGCGGCTCGGGCCGGGGTTCAACGGCGACAAGGTCTCCGGGATGGGCTTCGACCGGGAGGTCCTGCTCAAGGCCGGCATCAAGCGGGCCGAGGCGTTCGCCGCGGTCTCCAGCGGTGACAACTCCAACATCATCTCCGCCCGGGTGGCCCGCGAGGAGTTCGGCATCCAGCAGGTCGTGGCCCGCATCTACGACCCGGGCCGCGCCGAGGTCTACCAGCGCCTCGGGATCAGCACCGTGGCGACGGTGAAGTGGACCGCCGACCAGGTGCTCCGCCGGCTGCTCCCGGCCGGCGCCGAGCCCGACTTCCGCGACATGTCGGGCAACATCCGCATCGACCAGGTCATCATGCCTGAGCCCTGGGTCGGCGAGCGGACCATCAAGTTCCAGCGCCAGTCCGGCAGCCGGATCGCCTGGATCGACCGGCTCGGCGAAGGGATCATCCCGGTCCGCGAGAGCGTGATCCAGGAAGGCGACGTGCTCCACATCGTGATGCGCGAGGAGAACACGGCGCAGGCGTACAAGACGATCAAGAACGGGCCCGAGGAAGACTGATGCGCGTCGCAATCGCCGGGGCCGGGGCTGTCGGCCGGTCCATCGCCAGCGAGCTGATCGCCAACGGCCACGAGGTGCTCCTCATCGACAAGAACCCGGGCTCGATCAAGCCCGAGCGGGTGGCCGACGCGGAGTGGCTGCTCGCCGACGCGTGCGAGCTCTCCTCGCTCGAGGAGGCCCGGCTCGACAACTGCGACGTGGTCATCGCCGCGACCGGCGACGACAAGGCCAACCTGGTCTGCTCGCTGCTGGCCAAGACCGAGTTCGGGGTGCCGCGCACCGTCGGCCGGGTCAACCACCCCAACAACGAGTGGCTCTTCACCGAGGCCTGGGGCGTCGACGTCAACGTCTCCACCCCGCGGATCATGTCCGCGCTGGTCGAGGAGGCCGTCACCGTCGGTGACCTGGTGCGCCTGTTCACCTTCCGGCAGGGCCAGGCCAACCTGGTCGAGATCACCCTGCCCGCCGACTCGCCCTATGTCGGCAAGGCCACCGGCCTGGTGCCGTTCCCGGAGAACTGCGCGCTGGTCACGCTCCTGCGTGACGGCCAGGTCTACGTACCCACGCCCGAGCAGCCTCTCGAGCAGGGCGACGAGCTCCTCTTCGTCGTGCCCACCGAGAAGGAGGACGAGCTCGAGCGGCTCCTCGCCCCCACCGGTCACGGCGGCTGACGCCGCAGCTCTCGTACGCAGCAGACCCTCGATCTCGGCAGGACCCCTGATTTGCCCGCTTCCCCCCTCCTCCGGACGCTTCGTCCTGTCCGGGTAAGGCTGGTCGCCAGCCTGCTGCTGATGGTCGTCTCGACCGTCGCCGGGCTGGTACCGCTGATCGGGATCGTCGAGCTCGCCCGGATCCTGCTGCCGGCGGCTTCCGGGTCGCCCGTCGACGGGGCCCGTGCCTGGGTCGTGGTCTGGGGCAGCGTGGCGGCGCTGCTGGTGCGCCTGGCGACGGTGCTCGGCTCCTCGTGGCTCTCCCACGTGGCCGACCTCGACCTCTCCATCCATCTGCGCCGGCTGCTGGTCGCCCGCCTGGGCCGGGTGCCGCTGGCCTGGTTCACCGAGCGCAACTCCGGCACGGTGAAGAAGGCGGTGCAGGACGACGTCGCGGCGCTGCATCATCTGGTGGCCCACTCGGTCATGGAGCTCACCGCGGCGATCACGCTGCCCGCGGTCGTCGCCGTCTACCTCTTCGTGGTCTCCCCGCCGCTCGCACTGGTGACGCTCGTCCCGCTCGCGCTCGGACTGGTCGGGTTCCGGATCTCGATGCGGGGTGCGGGAGCGCTCTACCGCGACTACGACGCCGGCCTGGCCGAGCTGGCCGCGGCGACGGTCGAGAACACCGGCGGGATCGCCGAGATCAAGACGTTCGGCGCCACCGGACAGGCGCACCGGCGGCTGTCCGAGGTCGCGACCCGCTTCGGCGGGTTCAACCGGGCCTGGATGCGCCACTCCGCGTTCGGGATGCTGCTCATGGAGCTCGCGCTGACGCCGGCGCTGACCCTGGTCCTGGTGCTCGGAGGCGGCGTCTGGATGCTTCGGGCCTCCTGGATCACCGGGCCTGACCTGGTGCCGTTCCTCGTCCTCGGACTGGCGATGACAGCACCCGTCACCGTCGCCGGCTACGCCGCCCGCGAGCTGCGCGAGGCGACCGAGGCGGCCCGGCGGATCCAGCGGCTGCTGGCCGAGCCGGAGCTCCCCGAGCCGGCCGCGCCGGCGCCGGCCCCGGCCTCGGCCCGCGTCGAGCTCCACGACGTCTCCTTCGCCTACTCTCCCGACGCACCGTCGGTCCTCCACGACATCGACCTCGTGCTCGAGCCCGGCACGGTGACCGCGCTCGTGGGTCACTCCGGGTCGGGCAAGTCGACGCTGGCCAAGCTGCTGCCCCGCTTCGCCGACCCCACCACGGGCCGGGTCACCATCGCCGGGATCGACCTGCGGGAGATGACCAGCGCTCAGCTCTACGAGCAGGTCTCCTTCGTCTTCCAGGACACCGGGCTGCTGCGTACCTCGATCCGGGACAACATCCGGCTCGCCCACCCGGAGGCGCCCGAGCAGGACGTACGCCGCGCGGCCGAGGCGGCACAGATCGCCGATCGCATCGACGAGCTCCCGCGAGGCTACGACTCGGTCGTCGGCGAGGACGGCCAGCTCTCCGGCGGCGAGCGGCAGCGGGTCGCGATCGCCCGAGCGCTCCTCTCCGACACCCCGATCCTGGTGCTCGACGAGGCCACCGCGGCGGCGGACCCCGAGTCGGAGGCGCTCGTCCAGCGGGCGCTGTCCCGCCTCGTCGCCGGACGTACGCTGCTGGTGATTGCCCACCGCCTCTCCACGGTCACCGCGGCCGACCAGATCGTCGTCCTCGACGAGGGCCGGATCGCGGAGCTCGGCACCCACGACGAGCTGCTGGCCCGGGGCGGGCGCTACGCCCGGCTCTGGGCCGCGGACCAGCGCGCCCACCCGGCCGACGGCTGGACGCGGGAGGAGTCGGCATGAGCGAGCGACAGCGAGCGACAGCGGGCATCAGGCCGCCGCTTCCGTACTCTCGCGCCTGCGCTACGGAGGCGGCGGCGTGATCGCCATCGTCCGTCTGCTCGCCGCTCTCGTGGACCGCCCGCACCGGCGCCAGCTCGCCCGGGTGGTCGCGATGTTCGTCGCCACGGGAGTGCTCCAGGGCCTGGCCTTCGCCTGCGTCGTGCCGGTCCTGGACGCCGCGCTGCGTCAGGACTGGGACGCCGCGACCACCTGGCTCGGTGTGCTGGCCGGGCTCTTCGTGGCCCATCACGTGGCCCTGACGGTCGGCAACCTGGACGGCTACGACCTGGCCTGCGACCTGCTCGACATCACCCTGAGTCGCCTCGGCGACCACACCGTGCGGCTGCCGCTGGGGTGGTACGACCAGGACCGCACCGGGCAGCTCTCCCGGATGGCCTCCAAGGGCGCCACCGACATCGCCTCGGTGCCGGGGCATCTGCTGCGGCCCTTGATCGCCGCCGTCGTCAGCCCGGTCACCGTGGTCGTCGCGATGGCGTTCCTGGAGTGGCGCCTGGCGCTCGCGCTGCTCGTCGGCGTCGCCGCGGTGCTGGCCACCACCCGGCTCCTGGCCGTGATCGTCGGCCGCGGCGAAGGGGCCTACGACGCCGCGATGGCGGAGGGCTCGGCCCGGGTGGTGGAGTTCGCGCTCAACCAGCCCGCGCTGCGTGTCTTCGGGCGCACCGTCCACGGCAACGAGCTGGTCGAGGCGGCGCTGAAGGAGCAGAAGCGGGCCTCGCGACGGCTGCTGGTCACCGGGTTCGGTGGCCTGGGGATCCAGCTGCTCTCCATCCAGGCGCTGCTCACCCTGGTGATCGCGCTGGCCGTCCACCTCAGCCTCGGCGGCACGCTGGCGCCGACCACGGCCATCGGCCTGCTCGTGCTCACCGTGCGGTTCGTGGAGTCGCTGATCGACTACGGCGAGCTCTCCAGCGCGCTGCGGATCGCCGAGGGCTCGTTGCGACGTGTCCTCGACGTGCTCGCTCTCCCTCCACTGCCCGAGCCGGCCACGCCCGGCGAGCCGGCCGACAGCGGCGTCGAGCTGCGCGAGGTCGCCTTCTCCTACGACGGCACCGCCCGCGTGCTCGACGACGTCTCCCTCACCGCGCCGCCGCGCTCGCTGACGGCGGTGGTGGGGCCCTCGGGTTCCGGGAAGAGCACCCTGCTGCGGCTGGTCGCCCGGTTCCACGACGTGACGGCGGGCTCGGTGATGCTGGGCGGGGTGGACGTACGCGATCTCGGGACGGAGGCGCTGATGCGGCGCGTCTCGATCGTCTTCCAGGACGTCTACCTCTTCGAGGGCACCCTGCGCGACAACGTGATGATGTCGCGGCCCGACGCCACCGAGGAGGAGCTGCGGGAGGCCGCCCGGCTGGCCCGCGTCGACGACATCGTCGAGCGCCTCCCCCATGGCTGGCAGACCCGCATCGGCGAGGCCGGCTCGACGCTCTCGGGTGGTGAGAAGCAGCGGGTCTCGATCGCCCGGGCGCTGCTGAAGGACGCCCCCGTCGTGCTCCTCGACGAGGCGACCGCCGCCCTGGACGCGGAGAACGAGGCCGCGGTCCAGGAGGCGCTCACCGCGCTCTCGGCCGACCGTACGGTCATCGTCATCGCCCACCGTCTCCAGACCGTGGTCGCCGCCGACCAGATCGTGGTCCTCGACGGCGGCCGGATCGTCGAGCGCGGCTCCCACGCCGAGCTGCTGGCGCACGGCGGACGCTACCTCGACTTCTGGCGCGAGCGTACCCAGGCCGAGGGCTGGCGGCTTCTCGCCGAAGAGTAGACGCCGACCGCCGGGTCGACCCGAGAACGACCCGGTGGCCGGCGCCCACCCGGCTCAGAAGGCGTCGGGGTGCAGGCCCTCCGCAATCGTCCGCACCGCGGCGACGTTGCCGAGCGTGCCCGGGAAGGTGTCCGGGGTGCGCAGGGCGACGAAGCGGTCCTCCTTGACGGCGGTGACGTCGGGGAAGGTCTGGCGCAGGTACGTCTCGACCCGCTCGGCCTCGGCCTGCTCGCGCACGGCGAAGACGATGACGTCCGGGTTGCGCGCGGCGATCTCCTCCGGGGAGACGACGGCGGAGAAGAACTGCTCGAAGAGCGTCTCGTCCGGGCTGAAGACGTTCTCACCGCCCGCGCGCTCGATCATGTCGTACTCCACCCCCGCGCCGATCGCGGAGAGCGTCTTGCCCTCGACGTAGAGCTGCGCGACGGTGGGCCGCGGGCGGTCCGCCACGGCCTTCTCGACGGCCTCGAGGTCGGCACGGGTCTCGGCGACCAGCTCGTCGGCGGCGGCCGGCACCCCGAGGATGCTGCCGAGCGCCTCCAGGTCGGTGAACAGGTCCGTGACCTCGCCCGTCGCGCGGCGCTCGGGGCAGCCGCCGGCGGCGACGTACGTCGCGACGCCGGCGTCGGTGAGCTGGTCGATGGTGGCGAAGCCCTGCTCGGCGGTGAACTCGTACTCGGTCGGGGCGACGACGGCGTCGGGCCGCACGTCGAGCAGCTGCTCACGGGCCGGCGGCGAGTCCGCGCTCAGCTCCGGCACCTCGCTCGCCTTCGCGGCGACGTCCTCGGGGAGCTCGTGCATGGCCGTCTGCGCCTGCCCGACGAGCCGGTCGGCGACCCCGAGGCGCACGAGCAGCTCGGTCTGGGCCGGGCTGAGCCCGACGATCCGCTCGGGTGCGGACTCGACCGTGACCTGGCGTCCGCAGTTCTCCACGGTCACCGGGTAGCCCTCGGCGGCCTCACCGGCAGCCGCAGCGTCGTTCGTGACGCCGGTGCCGCCGCATCCGGTAGCCGCCAGGAGCATGAGCGCCGCGACCGGGACGGTGCGCAGCAGTGGGGTGGTGTTCATGTGTTCCTCTCTCGGGCCCGCGCGGACGTCCCGCGCAGGAGCAGGTGTGGGGTGCCGGCCTCCGGATCGGTGATCCGGCTGGCCTCGACACCGAAGACCTCACGCACCAGGTCCGGCGTGAGGATGTCGGCGGGCTCGCCGAGCGCGACGACGCGTCCGCGGTCGAGCACGGCGACGCGGTCGCAGTAGGCCAGCGCGAGGTCGAGCTCGTGCAGGGCGACCACGGTCGTGATACCGAGCTCGGCGACGGTGTGCATCAGCTCGAACCGGTAGGAGACGTCGAGATGGTTCGTCGGCTCGTCGAGCAGCAGGAGCTCGGCCTCCTGCGCGATCGCCCGGGCGAGCAACGTACGCTGCCGCTCCCCGCCCGAGAGCCGGTGCACCGGCCGGTCGGCGAGCACGGAGACGCCCGCCAGCGCCATCGCCCGGTCCACGACCAGCCAGTCCGCGGCAGTGTCACGGCCGAGCACGCCGCGGTGCGGGGTGCGTCCCAGCAGCACGCTCTCGGCGACGGTGAGCCCGAACTCGTCCGGCGGCTCCTGAGCCATCACCGCGACCCGGCGGGCGATGTCGCGGCGGCTCATCGTGGCCACGTCGGTGCCGTCGAGGTGGACGTGGCCCGCGGCCGGACGCAGGGCGCCGAAGCAGGCCCGCAGGAGCGTCGACTTGCCACTGCCGTTCGCCCCCAGCAGACCGAGCACCTCGCCCGGCTCGACCGCGACCGAGGCCGCGGTGACGACCTCGCGGCTGCCCCGGTTCAGGGTGAGGTCCAGCGTCTCGAGCCTCATCGCGCCATCCCCTGCTCGTCGGCGGCCCGGCCGCGCATCAGCCACAGGAAGAACGGCACCCCGATCAGCGCGGTGATGATGCCCAGCGGCACCTCGGCGGGCGCCGAGACCGTCCGGGCGATCAGGTCGGCGCCGCACAGGAACAGCGCACCGCCGAGCACCGCCACCGGGACGATGCGCCGATGGTCGGAGCCGACCAGCACCCGGGCGATGTGCGGGACCACGAGGCCGACGAAGCCGATCCCGCCAGCGACGGAGACCACGGTGCCGGTGAGCAGGGCGGCTGCGAGCAGCAGGACCGCCCGCAGCCGGTTGACCCGGACGCCCAGCGCGGTGGCCGTCTCGTCGCCGACCTGCAGCGCGTTGACGGCGCGTCCGGTGGTGAGGGAGACCACGAGGGCGACCACGAGGGCCACCAGCGGCCCGGCCAGGTCGGTCATCGTGGCGGCGGAGACGGAGCCCAGCAGGAAGAACATCACGCTGAACACGTTCTGCGCCTCGGTCGTGAGCGTCAGATAGCTCGTGATCGCGCTGAAGAAGGTACCCAGCGCCACCCCGGTCAGCACCAACCGCTGCGGGGCGATGCTGCCGTTCTTGTACGCCACCGCGAACACCGCCGCGGTCGCGACCGCGGCGCCCAGGAACGCCGCCGTCCCGATCCAGGCGCCGACCGCCGCCGCGCCCAGGACCACGACGGAGACCGCGCCGACGCCCGCGCCCGAGGAGACGCCGATGATCGCCGGCTCGGCCAGCGGGTTGCGTACGACGGCCTGGATGAACACCCCGGCCAGGCTCAGTGCCGCGCCGGCCAGCGCGGCCAGGAGCGCACGAGGCAGCCGGAACTGCCACACCACCTGGTCCTGGAGCACCGTGTAGGTGCCGTCGCTCATCCACGGCATCCCGGGCAGCAGGTGACCGGTGACCAGCCGGGCGGCGTCGAGGGCGCTCAGGTCGACGGTGCCCGAGGACGCGGACAACGCGACGACCACCACCAGGGCGGCCGCCAGGCCGACGGTCAGCAGCCGGGCGCGCCATCGGCGCCGAGCGACGACGGCGGGGACCTGGCCGGAGGGCCGTTGCCACAGCTGCGGCGGTGCCTCGTCCGCGGTCGAGGCGGTATCGGTGGGGGTCATCACACTCCTGTGGGTTCGTGAGCTGAGTCGAGGGCGAAGTCGAGGACGGAGGCGGCGAAGTCGTGCACGGAGTCGAGGGGGTTGCCGCCGTGGCCCATCCGCGGGCGGTGGCTGCGTACGACCTCGGCGCCGCGCGCCGTCAGCACCTCGGCGAGGCGGTCGGTGGGCGCGGCGGCGACCCGGGAGTCCTCCGCGAACGTGGTCAGCAGGAAGCGCGGCCACTCCTGGCCCGGATACCGGTCGGCACGCGCGAACGGCGAGTAGTCGTCCATCGCGGCCCGCACCGCGGCGTCGCCCGGGTCGCCGAACTCCTCGGTCCAGTGCCGCGCGGCGGGGTGCTCGCTGATGCGGTGCGGGTCGAGCGGCGCGGCCGTGCAGGCGACCCCGGCGACGAGGCCCGGCTCGGCGAGCGCCGCGGAGACGGCGACCAGCCCGCCGAGCGAGCCGCCGGCGAGCACCAGCCGCTCCGGACGGGTCAGGCCGAGGCGTACCAGCTCACGGGCGACGGCGACGGCGTCGGCGACCGTACGTGCCTTGCCCGCGCCCTGTCCGGCGATGTGCCACGCGGTGCCGGCGCCGCCGCCACCGCGCAGCCGGGCGGTCACGTGCAGCCCGCCGAGCGCGCACCAGGCGGCGACCGAGGGCTCGAAGCGAGGCAGGTCGACCACCCCGAAGCCCCCGTAGACCTCGAGGAGGGTCGCGCCGCCTGGCTCTCCGGTCACGACGAGCTCGATCTCGGCGCCGTCCTCCGCGGTCACGGTGGTCAGCCGCGACCGCGGGCCGTGGTCCGTCGAGCGCGCGGCCTCCTCGACCGGCATCAACCGCGGTGCCCCGGCCGGCGACTCGATCCGCGCCCAGGCGCGCTCCTGAGCCCAGGCCAGCCCCGAGACGGTACGCACCTCCTGCTGCTGCGAGATCGCGACGGTCTCCACCGGCACGAGGAGCTCGCCATCGGCGGTGAGGCGGATCAGGACCGAGTGGCCGCCCCGGACCAGGTGGACCAGGCCGCCGCCGGGAACGGCCTGGGCGTGCACCGGCACTCCTGGCAGGGTCTCGAGCCGGCACCGTGCAGGTGCACGACCGGGCAGACGGAGGCTCACCAGCTCCTCGCCGGTCACCGCCAGCACCGTGTCGCCGGCGGCGGTGATGCTGCGGACCAGGGGAAGCTCGAGGACCTGCGCGCCGTCGGTGCCGACGAGCAGGGTCCGCTCCTCTCCGGTCCGGGCGACGACCACGCGGTCGCCGACGCCGATCGGTGTCGCGCGCTCGCCGGCGGTGCCGAACAGCGTCCGGGCGGGCTCCCCGGGCCGGACCCGCAGGCAGCGACCCGCGGCGTCGACGAGGACCAGGCCCTCGCCGTCCCAGGCCATCCGCGCGTGCCTGACGGCCACCCCGTCGACCTCGGTCGTCTCTTCGGACGCCGTGTCCACGAGGACGACGCGCCCGTTCTCGGAGCCGTCGTCGCTGATCTCGACGGCGATCAGGCGCCCGTCCGGCGACGGTGCCGCGCCCTGGATCCGAGCATCCGGGTCGAACACGACCGCGCCCTCCTCGTCCACCAGGACCGGCAGCAGGTCACCAGGGCGCCGCGAGAGCCGGAACGGGCCCAGCGGCAGCCCCGGGCGCCCCACCCGCTCGGCACGACGCAGCGCATCATGCACGCTCGCGCGGGTCACCGGCCGACCCCGTCGACCTGTGCCTCGGGCGCCCTGATGACGCCCAGGTGGCCGCCCTCGTCGAAAGCAGATCCCAGCTCCAGGGTCGACTCGATGCCCGAGCCACGGACGAGATGGAGCTGGCCGTCGCCCCCGCGGGTGACCGCGGCCAGGTCGCGCGAGACCAGCGCGAGCGCGCGTCGCTGCGCGGACCTGTCGCCGACCGGGTCCCAGGGCGCGACCCCGGGCCGCGGTGCGGCGCTCATCGGGGGCAGCTCGACCTCGCTGAGCCGGCCGTCGGCGAGCATCGCCAGCCGGTCTCCGTCGGGGTGCACGATCGTCCAGGCGAGCGTGCCCTCGAGCGCGTCCGGCCGGAACACCAGACCGTCACCGGTCCGGGTCACCTCGGCGGAGCCGTCCGGGCTCCAGCGCACCAGGTGGTTCGTCCAGGTGTGCCACTGCGCCGCGTCCGCGTCGGCACCACGGACCGCGGCGACGATCCCCGCGGCCGGGTCGAGACGGAGGAAGTAGGCGCGCCCCGGCACCGGCCACGGCCAGGTCTCCAGACGCTCGGGCCGTCCTCCGGCGACCCGGAGCCGCTCGATGCCTGCCTCGGTGGACAGGTGGACCACGCCGGACCGGTGGTCGGCTGCGTCGCCGTGGCCGAGGTCTCCGGCCAGCTTCAGGCGTTCGCCGCGTACGACCGGGCAGTGCGGGCCGGCCCGGAGCAGGTCGCTCAGCGCGATCACCTCAGCCTCGCCCGGCTCGCGGTGCCGCAGCACGACCATGGGCTCGCCTGTTCCGGTATCCGGAACGATCACGACGCCGGGCTCGCCGGTGCGGACCCGCGACCGCACCGCGGTCGTGCCGCTCGCATCGGCCAGGTCGACGACCGTGACCAGATCGCTCCACGGCTCCCACGAGGCGCCGAGGCCGGTGGTGACCACGACGTAGCGACCGGTCGGGTCGCAGGCGAGGTGCTCGGCGGGGATCGCGATCGGCACTCTGCGGGCCTGACCTGCGCCGTCGAGCACCACCAGCGTGCCGAGGGCGTCGTCGGCGAACACCGCCCGGGCGCCCCCGGGGGCGCCCGCCGGGAGCGTCAGGATGCCCGCGTGCTCGGCCAGCGTGGCGCTCGCCCAGGGGCCGGGCAACGCGCCGGGATCGAAGGTCCGCCAGCGGCCGGCGCGGTGGTCTGCGAGGACCAGTGTGGGGTTCATGGGCGGAACACTACTGGTATTGGGAATGATTCTCATATACGTTTTGCCGCTGTCCGCACCAGCGGGCCCCGGCGATGCCGGGTCGAAACGATCCGACAGAGGAGAAACCGATGAACAACGACATCGTGAGCGAGATCGAGGACACCGAGCAGCTGGCGCACCTGTCCGCCTCCCACTCGAACGCGCTGGTCGAGAACCCCTTCGACTGATCGCAGACGGGTGAGCACCACGTGCCGTTCGGGCGAGCTGGCCACCGTCTGATCGCGGGGGCGCCGGGCTGACGAGCCCGGCGCCCCCCGCCCCACCCCCACCCACGACCACCCAGCCCCCCCCAGCCCCCCAGTAACCCACACAACACAGGGGGCCACAACCCCCC
>NZ_JBHVKJ010000045.1:0-46499 GCF_042798275.1 Nocardioides sp. NPDC057767
GTTCTGGGGTGGATGCTGGGGGGGCCGGAGCGATTCTCGCTCCGGCCCACGGTGGGTTCCTCGGTCAGGCGCCGATGGCGATGACCGGCTTCTTGGTGGGGTCGAGGAGGTTGAAGTACTCCTTCATCATCCAGCGCGGCACGCTGACGCAGCCGCCGGTCGCACCCGAGCCGTTGACGTGCAGGAAGATCCCGGCACCGCGGTAGCGGACGGGGTTGTCGTAGTTGTACTTGATGACGACCGCGTACTCGTACTGCGTCGGATAGGCCGCCAGCCGCTCGGAGCTGTTCACGTCGCTGGCCGGGAGCCAGTAGCGGAAGCCGCCCTGGGACTTGAGGCGGTAGCGGTTGTAGTAGGCCGAGTTGTTGTCCTGGACCCAGTAGGACTCGCTGGTGATCTTGATGTGGCTCAGCTTCTGGGTGCTCGCCTTGGCGTGGGTGCCGAAGGTGGACATCAGGCTGAAGGTGCCCATCGGGGTGGTGCTGGTGCCCTGCTTGCGCTGGTCGCGCGGAACGAGCCCGCCGGAGCCGATACGCCCCTTGGTGGTCATGAACTTCTGGGTCCACTTCCCGTCGACCTTCACCCAGAATCGGACGTTGGCGTACGTCCCGGACGAGCGGTTCACGGTGACGACCTGAGTACCGCCGTAGGGGACGGAGACCGAGACGCCGTCGAGGACCACCGTCGTCGCGGCGCCGGCGTTCGAGGGCAGAAGCGAGAACATGGCAGCGGCGGTCGCAACGACAGCGACGACACCGCCGACCAGACCTGTTCTCCGGTCGATCGAGAGTCTCACGAGACCTCTCCTTCGTGGGGGTTGTGTCCGATCCGAGCGATCGGACCGCGGAAGCCTAGTGGGGTATGAAAGGCTTTACTTGCAAGTAGCGGTAACGAGTCCGAAACAAAGGCGGCTCCGGTCGCCGTCGTGGCTCAGGCGGCCTGCTCGAGGTTGAGCACCTCGTCGGTGGTGGCGAGGATCTGCCGAAACTTCTGGATCCGCTTCTCGCCGGCCCTGGTGAGGGTTCCGCGAGCGCCGCTGGCGAGGAGCTTGACCCCTGTCGCGGACTCGAGGTTGGAGATCCGTTTGCGGAGCCCCTGCCGAGTCATGTTGTGGGCTCGCGCGGCGGCTTCGACGCTGCCGAACTCGACTGCTGCGATGAGTGCCTTGATCCAGCTGGTGTGCATGTGTGGTCCTCCCTGAGTGGACGCCGAGAACCCCGCCGAGTGTGGGGCGGAGGTATCCAAGCCGATCCCCGAAGTATTCGAAAGTTCAATTCGATTGCCCGCCGGTAGGTGGCACGAAGCGGTCGTAAATGGGTCAAAGCGCATCAGTTCGTTGTCGAAGGTGGCGGCGATGTCGCCCCGTTCGTAAAGATCTGCTCCGCGTATGTGCCGTACCCGGGCGGGCATAGGCACCCCCACTTGTTGAGCCTGCAGGAGTGCGTCATGGGCCGTCTCGGTCGCCTTGGTCGTCTGTTCTCGTCGTTCGAATTCGTACGCCACGCCGTTCGGCGAGGTGTGTTGGTCGCGGTCACGGCGGTGGCGCTGGTGCTGGGAGTGCTTGCGCCGATCTCACCGGCCGCGGCGAAGGACAACGTCTCGGAGGCGGATGCTGCGGCAGCCCGTGAAGCCGCGTCCGCGCCTGAGCAAGACGATGACGATGACGGCTGGCTCGGCGGGCTGTTCGGTGGCGATGACGACTCGTCGGGCGAGGGCGCCGACGAGGACGACCTCGATCCGGCACCGGTGGCGAAGGGATCTGCGGTCAAGGACCGCAAGCACAAGTCGACCTTTGGGCATGCGCCGAAGTACGACTCGAAGGCGAAGCGGGTCAAGGAGCTGACGTCGAAGCGCAGCGAGAGCGCTCGCTACTGGCGGTTGAGCGACGGACGCACCCAGGTGGAGTTGTCTCCGGAACCGACCTCGTACCAGTCGGGCTCTGGAAAGGACGCCGCGTGGAAACCCATCGACACGACGGTCGGCACCTCTGTGGACAAGGCTTTCGTGTTCGCGAACACGACCAACAGCGGTCGTTCGTGGTTCTCGGACCGGCCCGAAGAGCTGGTGAAGTTCGCCGCGCCTGCAGGTCAGACCGCAACCCTGGGTCTGGATGGGATCGAGGCGAAGAGCCTGAAGCCGACCGCGAAAGGCTCGAAGGTCGCCTACGCTGACGCGTTCGGCGAGGGCACTGACCTCGAGTACGTCACCGGCCCGGGTCGCGTCCAGGAGTTCATCGTCCTGGACGAGGCTCCGGCGAAGGGCACCGAGCAGCTGGTCTACACCTTCACCCTGGACGTTTCGAAGGACCTCTACCCGGTCGAGCACACCGATGGGTCGATCGGCATCTACGGCGAGCTCGCGCATACCCCGGTGATGGTCATCCCGGCCGCCTACATGACCGATGAGAAGAAGGACGCCTCCTCGCCGTACGGCACCTCCTACTCGGGCAAGGTGAAGCAGCGCCTCCTCGACGAAGACGGCACGTGGAAAGTCGAGCTCAGGCCCGACATGGAGTGGCTGACCTCGGCCGAGCGTGAGGGCGAGATCCGGATCGACCCGACGATCACGATCACCCCGAACGCGTCGGCGTCACAGGACGCGATGGTGATCTCGACGACGCCGGACACGAACTACAACATCACGTGGAAGCTTTCGGTCGGTGTCGGGTCGGGCGGGTTGAAGGCGCGGTCGCTGATCAAGTTCCCGCTGACGGAGATCCCGGCGAACACGCCGATCACGTCGGCGACGATGGAGCTCTACTTCGACCAGGCTCACGAGACGAACAGCAACGCGGTCGACGTCCAGGTGCGTCGGGCGCTGAGCGCCTGGACCGAGTCGACGGCGACCTGGAACAACACCACGGGTCTGGTCTCGACCTTTGTGAACGACACGGTGACCAAGCCGGTCAACCAGTTCAACACCTGGCACAAGTTCAATCTCAAGCAGCCGGTCCAGAACATGCTGAACGGGAGCGTCGAGAATCACGGATTCGTGCTGCGGGCGGCCGATGAGTCGAGCACGGCGCCGTTGGGCGGTCCGCGGTATGAGGCGGGCGATGGCGACTACGGCGGGGAGACCTCGACGCTGCCGCGATTGACGGTGACGTACGGCAAGGTCGGCACCGCGCTCGACTCTCCACAGGTCGTTCACGGCACGGGCCCAGAGCTGACCTGGCCGGCGTATGTGAACAGCACGGGTTCGAGCAGCGACGACATCGTCGAGTACCAGCTCCACCGCTCGACGAAGCAGGCGTTCAACCCGTCCGCGGCGACACTGGTCGCGCCGATCACCGCGTCGGCGACCTCGTTCACGGACACGACCGCGACCCCGACAGCGGACTCATCGAGCAGCGAGATCGGACGCAGCTACTACTACCAGATCGTCGTCAAGACCAAGGCGAACGAGCTGATCGGATCCCCGACGCGTCTGGTCGGTGTGCCGAAGGCGGGCCGGACGATGCGTCTGATCCAAGGCCCGAGCCAGGTCACCGACACCACGTTGTCGTCGGCGAAGCCGACCACGAATCTGGACACGCTCAACATCTACGGCCCCCAAGCGTGGCTCTCGACCGGCAACTCGTCGCCGACCTACGGCGACGCGCGGTCCCTGATGAAGTTCGACACGACACCGATCCCGAGCACGGCGACGGTGTTGGAGTCGCGGCTGTTCCTGTGGGGTGCGGAGACCACCACCGGCACCGACGGTGCGACCTACGAGCTGCGTCGAATGACCGCAGGGGCGTGGACCGAGACCGGTGCGACCTGGAACACGACGAACGGCACGACGGCATGGACGACGCCAGGCGGTGACTTCGGACCGAACACGGCTGACACAGTTGGCTCGGTCTCCGAGGTCGGCCGTCACTGGTGGGACGCCACGCTCATGACCCAGAACTGGGTGACCACCCCGTCCGGCAACCGGGGCGCACTGATCAAGCTCGCCGACGAGACCAGCACCGGCCCGCAGGAACGGACCCAATGGCTCTCCGCGGAGGCCCCGGACTGGCAGCTCGGACCGCTGCTTCGGGTGATCTATGTCGACGCGACACCCGAGGACACCTACTACGCCCCGTCGACCCCCACCCGGGTCGCTGCCGGCACCACCGCCACCGTGCCGGTGACGGTCACGAACACGACCACGACCGACTGGGCCGCCTCGGGCAAGGTGCTCACCTACTCGTGGCAGCTGCCTGACGGCACCGACGCCACCGGTTCGACGAAGCTGAAGACGACCCTGCCCAGCGCACTGACGCCCGGCCAGTCCCAGACGGTCTCGGCGAAGGTCAAGGCTCCGCCGGCCTCGGACACCAACAACGTACGCACCGACTACACCCTGACCTGGAAGGTGGAGGACGCCGCGACCGGGACGGTCGCAGCGCCGGGGTTGAAGCAGGAGGTCGCGGTCGAGGAACCGACCAGCGATCAACTGGGCCTGGAGTCGTTCTACTCCTACGTCGGCAAGAACACCGGCGCGGGCGGCACCTTGATGGGCAACGTCGCCTCCGGCAACGCGGTCTGGTCCTACGACGCCTTCTCGAACCCGGGTCGCGGTCTGTCGACCTTCGGCCGGTTCGCCTACAACTCCCAGGACACCTCCGACACCGTCCTCGGCTTCGGCTGGTCCGGCCAGATCGCCGGGATCACCCGCCTGGGCGCACCGCTCGACTTCCACCCCAACCCGAACCCGACCGAGATCCGTCTCCCGGACGGTGACGGCACGACACATGTCTTCAAGAAGGACTCCACGACGGGGGCATGGATCGCGCCCAAGGGCGTCAACTACCGCCTCACGCCGAAGGCCGGCCTGGACTGCACCCCCGAGAAGGACCCGATCCCGGACGCCTGGACGCTGCTGCGGCCCGACGGGACTCGGTTCATCTTCGGATGTGACGGCTACATGACGTCCGTGGTGGACAAGAACGGGAACACCCAGACGTTCACCTACACCGAGCGGAAGTCCAACAACCAGCCGCGGAAATTCCTGACCTACATCACCGACCCGGCAGGTCGTCGCTCCCTGAACGTCGAGTATTGGGAGAAGGGTCAGTCCGGCTATACCTACGTCGACGCCGCGACCGGCAACCTCGTCACCGACGCGGGCAAACTGTCGAACTCGAAGATCTACGACCACGTCAAGGCGATCACCGACATCTCCGGTCGCCGCGTCGAGTTCTACTACACGACCCAGGGCCTGATGGGCCGGATGATCGACGGCGCCGGCGCGAAGGACGCCTCCGGAGCCTCGATCGCGAAGACGTTCAAGTTCACCTACGACGCCGACCAGGGCAACAAGAACGTCAAGCTCACCAAGGTCACCGACCCGCGTGGCAACTCCACGTCGATGGACTACTACGCCCCCTCGCAGGGCGACGACCCCAAGGACCACTGGTCCCTGCAGACGATCACCGACCGGCTGAGCCACGCCACGACCTTCGACTACGCCACCAACGCGACCACCAACACCTGGGTCGACACCACCGTCACCGACTCCGAATCTCACGCGACGAAGTACGTCTCCGACGACCTCGGCCGCCCGCGTTCGGTGACGAACGCGAAGAGCGAGAAGGTCGAGCTGACCTGGGACGGCGACAACAACACCCGCACCCTGACCGAGGCCAACGGCGCGGTCACGGCCTACTGCTACGACCCGAAGACCGGCTACCCGATCTGGCAGCGCGACCCCGAGCAGAACAAGGCGCACGGTGGTGCCCCGGCCGCGTCCGAGTGTGCGGCGGGTCAGACCGCCGCCACCGCCCCGGCCGGCTCGAGCGTCTACGAGTACGCCACCCGCGCCGACGGCTACGCCGCCGACATCTTCCGCACCACCAGCCCGGCGGGCAGGAAGAACCAGTTCTCCTACGACGCCTACGGCAACCTGCTCACCGTCACCGACGGCAAGGGCCTGGCGACCACCACCGCCGGCGACTACACCACGACCTACACGTACGACTCGTTCGGCCAGCTGCTCACCGCAACCGACGCGAACGACAACGTCACGAAGTACCGCGACTACACCCCGGTCGGCTATCCCAAGACGACCGAGGACGCGATCGGGAAGATCTCGACGACGACCTACGACGACCGCGGCCTGGTCACCAAGGTCCAGGACCCGCTCGACGGTGTTGTCACGCAGGCGTACGACGCGTTCGGTCGTCCGCTCGAGGGCACCACGAAGGTGAGTGCCGAGCGCACGATCACGACCCCGGCGCCGGTCTTCGACGCCAACGACAACGTCACCGTCTCGACTGCGCCCAACGGTGCGATCTCGACGGCGACCTACGACGCTGCCGACCAGGTGAGCGAGTCGACCGCACCCAAGGACACGTCCTCGAGCGCGGCCCGGATCTCGAAGTTCACCTACGACACGGTCGGGAACCTGCTCAAGGCCACCGAGCCGAAGGGGACCGCGACCACTGATGCCGGCGACTTCGTCACCAGCTACTTCTACGACGCCGTCTACCAGCAGACCGCTGTCGAGAACGCCAACGCCGACCGGATCGAGTACGACTACGACAACGTCGGGAACGTCGTCGAGGTCCGTGACCCATCCAAGACCAAGTCGACCGACACGACCGACTACACCTCGAGGACGACCTACGACCTCAACCATCAGCCGCTCACGGTCAAGGACGCTGAGGGGAACACCACCAGCACCGCGTACGACGCCGATGGTCTGACCCTGTCGACGACCAACGCCGCAGGTCACACCGCCTACACGTCCTATGACGAGCGCGGTGCCCAGATCGAGACCAAGACGCCGTGGACAGGGACCGGGGACAGCACGGTCTACCGCACGACCCGGTATGAGTACGACGAGGTCGGCAACACCACCCGGGTCACGACCCCGCGTGGCGCGCAGACCGCGAACGCGGATGACTTCGTGGCCCGTACGACCTATGACGAGCTCAACCGCCCGGTTCGCTCCTATCAGCCCTACGACCCCACCGACGCGCGGTACAACGACCCGAACGTCTACACCGAGACGACCTACGACGCCGCCGGGCGAGCGATCAAGACGAGCCTGCCGCCGTCGGATGGTCAGACGGTCCGTAACGACACGACGGTCGAGTACTACGCCAATGGTTGGATCAAGTCCTCGACCGATGCGTGGGGGATCAAGACTCGCTATGAGTACGACGACCTCGGTGCGCAGACCGCTAGGACGCTGACGTCGGCGGATGGCTCCGCCTCACGCACGATGACGTGGGCTTACTACCCGGACGGGAAGCTCAAGGCGAAGTCCGATGACGGTGTTCCGGTCGGGTCGCACTCGGTGGTCACCGATGACGACACCAACGGTCTGTACACCGCAACGGGCACGTGGACCAAGACGTCCGCGACGGGCCAGCAGGGCACGAGTCACCGCACCCACGCTGCAGCCACGGGGTCGACGGACAAGTTCACCTGGACGCTGGATGTGCCTGCGGACGGCGCCTACACGCTGTCGGCCGCTTGGCCGCAGGTGTCGGGTGCGGCGACGGATGCGAAGTTCACCTTGAACCACGGTGACGGCGCGGGCACGGACGTGAACTTCACGGCCAACCAGACCACGGGCGCCGCTGCTTGGAACACGCTGGGCAAGGTCACGCTCACCAAGGGTGAGAAGGTCACCGTGGCCGTCGCTCCCTCGGGAACGGGCGTCGTGGTTGCCGATGCGGTCCGGCTGGTGCGTGACAACGCCGCGGACACGGATGCTGAGGACAAGGCCTTCGCGTATGCCTATGACGTCAACGGCAACCTGACCGACATCACCGACACGTCGCGCGGCACCGCGAAGAACGCCGATGCCTATGCGATGGCCTATGACGGTTTGAACCAGATCAAGTCCGTCCGCGAAGACCTCGCGGGGTCGCCGGCCGCGACCACGTCGTACACGTACAACAACCTGGGTGCGCCGCTGACGGTCGCACATCCGGATCAGTCCTCCGAGTACGTCTACAACGACCCGCGGAACCTGCTCACGAAGGTCACGGTCGATGACCTGAATGACACCAAGGCTGGCAAGGTCACCAGTTACACCTACGACGCCCTGGGTCGTCAGAAGACGATCACCAAGGGCAACGGGAACGTCACCACCAACGCCTTCCAGTCCGACGGCGCACTGAAGTCGATGCGCGAGGAGACGTCCGCGGGCGCCCTGGTCGCGTCGCACGGCTACACCTATGACGCGAACGGCAATCAGCTCGAGGACGTGGCGTCGAAGAAGAACGCTGATGACGCCTCGGCGACCCTGGACTCGACCACCACGTATGTTTATGACCCGGTCGACCGGCTGAAGGGGAAGACCAAGACCGGTCACGCTGCTTCGAGTGAGACGTATGTTCACGACGCGAACGCGAACGTGATCCAGCAGACGGTGGGTGGTACGTCGACGTCGTTCAACTACGACCGCAACCGCCTCCTGTCGTCCACGGTCGATGGCCAGACCGCCTCGTACCGCTACGACCCCTTCGGTCGCCAGACCAGCGTTGTGGGTGGCGGGAAGACGATCTCGAGGACCACGTATGACGGGTTCGACCACATCAAGGTCGCTGAGAAGGCCAACGACGCTGGGGTTCTCGAGGCCACGACCTACACCTACGACCCGCTCGACCGGACCGCATCCAAGACCACGTCCGGTACGGACGGGAAGACGACCGACTACACCTACCTCGGCCTGTCTCAGGAGGTTCTGGGTGAGGAGGTCGCTGGTGAGCTGACCAAGTCCTACCAGTACTCGCCCTGGGGCCAGCGCCTCTCCCAGATCACCCACCAGGCCGACGCTGAGGCGGGTGTCGTAGCCGGCGAGACGGGCTACTACGGCTACAACGCCCACACCGACGTCGAGACCGTCACCGACGACACTGGCAAGACCGTTGCCACCTACGGGTACACCGCCTACGGCGAGAACGACGAGGCCGAGTTCACCGGAATCGACAAACCCGAAGCAGGCAACCCCGAGCAGCCTTCGGATGAGTCGTTCAACGCCTACCGGTTCAACGGCAAACGTTGGGACGCCGGCTCAGGCACTTACGACATGGGGTTCCGCGACTACAACCCCGGCCTGAACACCTTCACGACCCGCGACATGTACAACGGCGCCCTTGCCGACATGGGTCTCGGGATCGATCCATACTCCGGGAGCCGGTATGCGTTCACGGCTGGCAATCCGATCAGCAGGATCGAGTTGGATGGTCACCAGTTCGACGCGGCGACCGGTGGCGGTGGTAACGAGGCGACCAGTAGCAGTGCCTGTTACCCGGGCAGCGCAGGCTGTGGCGAACCGACCTCGGGGCCGCCCAAGAGGGATCCATATGCTGATGTTCCGGTGAAGTGTGATCACACCGGGGAACGGTGCGGCAACGTTGCTGGGTTTGGGGACGGCTTAACGATCGACGGGCCAACGTACGAAGAGTCGCAGCAGAACGTACTTCTCGCCTACATCCTCGCTGCAGGGGCAGCAGCCTGTGCCGTGGCACCTCAAGGCTGCGCTGCGTTGGCATTGGAATCAGTGCCAGGAGCTGAGGGTGTGGCCGCGGCCAGTGCTGGCGCGGGCGCGCTGGGACTCTGGAGGCTCTTGAGTAGGGAGAGTGGCGGTGCCGCTACTGGTGCGGCCGGCCACGCCGACCACATTGTGCTCGGCTTGGAATCCGGCGATGACCTTGAGAAGTTTGCGTCTGCAGTGGGCGGTCGAACGCTGATGAGCGATCGGAACTGGAAGGGCACGGTGTGGACTGCGTCGGAGGTGATTGCTGAGGATCCGTCCTACGTAAAGATCTCCTTTAGTCTTGACGGGATGGACGGGGTCGAAAACGGCGTAGAATCCGTCGTTGGCAATTCTCTGCTGCGCGACTCTCGCCAGATCGGAGGAGCGACCGACCTGGAAATTGCGTACCTCAAGCAGAACGACGCGCTTCAATACGTCGACTTCTACATTGGCGGCGAGCTGCAGCCAAACCCGTTCTCGTGAAAGGCTTCGGCGATGGCAAACATGCAAATGCCCTTCAACCCAGGTAGGACCTTCCAGGTTTGGTCCTACCATGTGAGTCACAGCGTTCTGTTGCTCCGCAGTAATCGGGACAGCGGCTCGCACACGCGGATGGATATGATGTTCCGCGGGGTCACGGAACTGCAGGTACGAAGCAAGATGAAGGATCTGGTCGTGGGGCTGGCGGGTCCTGAGAGCGCTGCGGATGGAGGCCGGTTCAAGTTCTCACTTGATGTGGGTGACTGGCACGGCTATGTGGTGGCGCGCGGCCTGTATTTTTCGGAGGATGACCTTGCGTACGGCGAGCCGTCAACGATTGACGACCGCGAACTATATGCCCACGTGGTGCGGGCTGGCATGTGGGAGTAGTAGCCAGGTCGGCGAAACCGGATCTTCCGAGTTCAGGTGGGGGTGACGGTGTCGAAGCCCTTCTACAACCCCTGACCTGACGACCTTCACGCGCCCGGACGAACTCGGACTCGTCGCGATCGGTCAGCGACTCGACCCGAATCAGGCGATGTTGCTGTGTCGAGTTGTCAAGCCTGACCAGTGGTGTCGCCGCTGCGGTGCCGAGGGCCCCGCGGGCACGGTGATCCGTCGGCTGGTGCACGAGCCGTTCGGCGGCGTCCTTCACAGAGGATGACGACCTCGGTGCTCAGGCTGCCCGGACCCTGACCTCGGCCGATGGTTCTGCCAGCCGGACGATGACGTGGGCGTACTTCCCCGACGGGAAGCTCAAGGCGAAGTCGGACGATGGTGTCCCGGTCGGGTCCCACTCCGTGGTCACTGACGACGACACCAACGGCCTGTACACCGCAACGGGCACGTGGACGAAGGCGTCGGCGACCGGTCAGCAGGGCACCAGCCACCGCACCCATGCCGCTGCTGCGGGATCGACGGACAAGTTCACCTGGACGCTCGATGTCCCCGCGGATGGTTCCTACACGCTGTCGGCCGCGTGGCCGCAGGTGTCGGGTGCGGCGACCGACGCCAAGTTCACCTTGAACCACGGTGACGGCGCGGGCACGGACGTGAACTTCACGGCCAACCAGACCACCGGCGCGGCCGCCTGGAACACGCTGGGCAAGGTCACCTTGTCGAAGGGTGAGAAAGTCACCGTCGCTCTCGCGCCCTCGGGCACGGGGACTGTGGTTGCTGACGCGGTCCGGCTGGTTCGTGACAACGCCGCGGACACGGATGTTGAGGACAAGGCCTTCGCGTATGCCTATGACCTCAACGGCAACCTGACCGACATCACCGACACCTCGCGCGGCACCGCGAAGAACGCCGATGCCTACGCGATGGCCTATGACGGTTTGAACCAGATCAAGTCCGTCCGCGAAGACCTCGCGGGGTCGCCGGCCGCGACCACGTCGTACACGTACAACAACCTGGGTGCGCCGCTGACGGTCGCACATCCGGATCAGTCCTCCGAGTACGTCTACAACGACCCGCGGAACCTGCTCACGAAGGTCACGGTCGATGACCTGAATGACACCAAGGCTGGCAAGGTCACCAGTTACACCTACGACGCCCTGGGTCGTCAGAAGACGATCACCAAGGGCAACGGGAACGTCACCACCAACGCCTTCCAGTCCGACGGCGCACTGAAGTCGATGCGCGAGGAGACCTCCGCGGGTGCGCTGGTCGCCTCGCACACCTATACCTATGACGCGAACGGCAATCAGCTCGAGGATGTCGCCTCGAAGCGGAACGCAGATAACGCCTCCGCGACGTTGGATTCGACCACCACGTATGTCTATGACCCGGTCGACCGACTGTCGAGGAAGACGAAGACCGGTCACGGCGCGTCAACGGAGAACTATGTTCACGACGCGAATGCGAACGTGATTCAGCAGACGGTGGGCGGCACGTCGACGTCGTTCAACTACGACCGCAACCGACTCCTGTCGTCCACGGTCGATGGTCAGACCGCGTCGTACCGCTACGACTCCTTCGGTCGCCAGACCAGCGTCGTAGGTGGCGGGAAGACGATCTCGCGGACGACGTATGACGGGTTTGACCACATCAAGGTCGCCGAACAGGCCAACGATGCTGGCGTCCTCGAGGCCACCCGATACACCTACGACCCGCTGGACCGGACGGCCTCGAAGACGACTTCAGGGAGCGGCGGGAAGACGACCGACTACACCTACCTCGGCCTGTCCCAGGAGGTCCTGGGGGATGAGGTTGCTGGTGAGCTGACCAAGTCGTACCAGTACTCCCCGTGGGGTCAGCGGCTCTCCCAGGTCTCGTACAAGGCCGATGCCGAGGCCGGCATCGAGGCCGGTGAGACGGGCTACTACGGCCACAACGCCCACTCCGACGTCGAAACCATGACCGACGACGCGGGCAAGACCGTCGCGACCTACGGGTACACCGCCTACGGCGAGAACGACGACGCGGAGTTCACCGGAATCGACAAACCCGATGCAGCGAATCCGGAGCAGCCCTCGGATGAGTCGTTCAACGCCTACAGGTTCAACGGCAAGCGCTGGGACGCCGGGTCGGCGACCTATGACATGGGATTCCGCGACTACGCCCCCGGTCTGAACACGTTCACGACCCGCGACATGTACAACGGTGCCCTGGCCGATATGGGGCTCGGTGCTGATCCGTTTACCGGATCCCGGTACGCGTTCGCGTCAGGAAACCCGATCTCGGGAATCGAACTCGACGGACATGTGGCTATCGACGGTGATGGGAACCCCATCTTCCCAAGCGAGCAGAATTCGAATCCAGGTGCAAGCCGCCCGCGTGCGCACGCTCCAGCCGTTGATAATTCTGACCTGGATAACCTCCTCAAGAAGATCTATGGGCGCGAGTTTGTAGCCGATGAGGATCTATTCGGAGACGGGAAGGTTTCCACTGCGATTATCGACGAGTACAACACTGGAAAGCCACGGGGCAGTTGGCATGTCGAAAAGGGATCGGCTCTTCTTACTGGAATTGCAAAGCTTCTAGCTAAGGACCGGAATGCTCGACAGAAGACTGGTAACGGGATTCTTTCGGACGCGGATCTGAAAATCGCGAAGGCCGAAGCAGGGGAACTCTGGAATGCGCTCAACTCGAACGATGTCACAGGGAATGTGACCGCTCACGTTCGGTCTAGCCCGGAAACGTTGAAGGCGATCACAAGCAATCGTGAATTTGTCTTAAAGTCTGAGCCCTTGTCGTCCGTGACTGGTCAGAAGTTTGCGTCAGGGCCGCACCCGAAGGCGCCAGTTCGCCCGGTAGGCGAACCAGCGAACCTGCGCGGCGGATACAAGGCGTTTGGCATTGCTGCGCCGCTCTTGACCGTAGCTTCGACTCCTGGGTACGTTCGCGACTACGGGCTTTGGGGCGGTATGCAGGAAATGTTCCTTGACTCAATTGACCCGTTCGGCTGGAGGTATGATAATCCGACAGTTCCGAAGCCGATCCCTCCGGCATGATGACTGGATGGGAAGTTCCTCGATGGTTCTGTATGTTTCGTGACTTCTCATGAACGGAAACGCATGGATAGAATCGAATTTGATGAAATCGTGCAAGTATATGCGGAAGTAATTCCGGGTGCCGATGAGGTGTTGGCGCGTATATCCGGCGATGGAACTGACTGGCTCGATGCGTGGCCCGAGGTGGAATCTGACTTGATTTTGTTCTTGCATTCGGCCCTCGCGGTCCCGGTTATGTTGCCGGAATTGCGGTCAGTGTCGGGTGACGCGGGAGTTCTTTCCGCTTGTTTTCAGTATTTGGAGGGACTCCTGAAGAGTGAAGTTGGGTACGTTCTGACGGCGGTCAAGTTCAGTGTGTTTGAGGAATTCCTCGAAAGTCGAGACACTCTTGAGCGTGCGATGCGGATGTGCCTTCCTGTGACGCGCTCGAGTTTGGTTTCATACTTGAAAGAGGATTTTCCGGCGACCTGGAGGTCGTTGGCCGCACCACCAAACGATCCCGACTCCTTTGGGTTGTGACACGGCTCTTCACAGATGGCGGTGTAGTTCGGGTCCAGTGCCGGGGCGGGTCCGGCGTGCATTACCGGCGGCTGGAAGCGATCGATGCTGGCTGGTGTGCCGGGTTGTTACAGCGTACGTCTGTCTTTGATCGCTCTTCACGAGCTACTTCTATGACGCCGTCTACCAGCAGACCGCTGTCGAGAACGCCACCGCGGACCGGATCGAGTACGACTACGACAACGTCGGCAACGTGGTCGAGGTTCGAGACCTGTTCAAGACGAAGTCTGCGGACACGACCGACTACACCTCGAGGACGACCTACGACCTCAACCATCAGCCGCTCACGGTCAAGGATGCGGAGGGGAACACCACCGGCACCGCGTACGACGCCGATGGTCTGACCCTGTCGACGACCAACGCCGCAGGTCACACCGCCTACACGTCCTATGACGAGCGTGGTGCCCAGGTCGAGACCAAGACGCCTTGGACGGGGACCGGGGACAGCACGGTCTACCGCACGACCCGGTATGAGTACGACGAGGTCGGCAACACCACCCGGGTCACGACCCCGCGTGGCGCGCAGACCGCGAACGCGGATGACTTCGTCGCTCGCACGACCTATGACGAGCTCAACCGTCCGGTTCGCTCCTACCAGCCTTACGACCCCTCCGATGCGCGGTACAACGACCCGAACGTCTACACCGAGACGACCTACGACGCTGCCGGCCGGCCGGTGAAGACCAGTCTGCCGCCCTCGGATGGTCAGACGGTCCGCAACGAGTCGACGGTCGACTACTACGCGAATGGTTGGATCAAGGCTTCGACGGATGCGTGGGGGATCAAGACTCGCTACGAGTACGACGATCTCGGAGCGCAGACCGCGCGGACGCTGACGTCGGCGGACGGGTCTGCGTCGCGGACGATGACGTGGGCCTACTACCCGGACGGGAAGCTCAAGGCGAAGTCCGATGACGGTGTTCCGGTCGGGTCGCACTCGGTGGTGACCGACGACGACACGAACGGCCTGTACGCCGCCACCGGGACCTGGACCAAGGCGTCCGCGACGGGCCAGCAGGGCACGAGTCACCGCACCCACGCTGCAGCCACGGGTTCGACGGACAAGTTCACCTGGACGCTCGATGTGCCCGCGGATGGTTCCTACACGCTGTCGGCCGCGTGGCCGCAGGTGTCGGGTGCGGCGACGGACGCCAAGTTCACCCTGAACCACGGCGATGGCGCGGGCACGGACGTGAACTTCACGGCCAACCAGACCACCGGCGCGGCAGCCTGGAACACCCTTGGCAAGGTCACCCTCACGACGGGTGAGAAGGTTACCGTCGCCCTCGCCCCCTCAGGCACAGGGACCGTGGTCGCCGACGCGGTCCGGCTGGTGCGTGACAACGGCGCCGACACCGATGCTGAGGACAAGGCCTTCGCCTACGGCTATGACCTCAACGGCAACCTGATCGACATCACCGACACCTCGCGTGGCACAGCGAAGAACGCCGACGCCTATGCGATGACGTACGACGGGCTCAACCAGATCAAGTCCGTCCGTGAGGACCTGGCCGGGTCGCCGGCCGCGACCACGAGCTACACCTACAACAACCTGGGCAAGCCGCTCACGGTCACGCACCCCGACCAGGCCTCGGACTACGTCTACAACGATCCGCGGAACCTGCTGACGAAGGTCACCGTCGACGACTTGAACGACACCAAGGCCGCAAAGGTCACCAGCTACACCTACGACGTCCTGGGCCGTCAGAAGACGATCACCAAGGGCAACGGCAACGTCACTACCAACGCCTTCCAGGCTGACGGTGCCCTGAAGTCGATGCGTGAGGAGACGTCCGCGGGCGCTCTGGTTGCCTCGCACGCCTATACCTACGACGCGAACGGCAATCAGCTCGAGGATGTGGCGTCCAAGCGGAACGCGGATGACGCGTCGGCGACGCTGGATTCGACCACGACCTATGTCTATGACCCGGTCGACCGGCTCTCGAAGAAGACCAAGACCGGTCACGGTGCCTCGACCGAGACCCATGTTCACGACGCGAACGCGAACGTGATCCAGCAGACCGTGGGCGGCACGAGCACGTCGTTCAACTACGACCGCAACCGACTGCTGTCCTCGACCGTAGATGGTCAGACGGCGTCCTATCGGTATGACCCGTTCGGTCGTCAGACCAGCGCCGTGGGCGGCGGGAAGACGATCTCGCGGACGACGTATGACGGGTTTGACCACATCAAGGTCGCCGAACAGGCCAACGATGCTGGTGTCCTCGAGGCCACCCGGTACACCTACGACCCTCTGGACCGGACCGCGTCGAAGACCACGTCCGGTACGGATGGGAAGACGACCGACTACACCTACCTCGGCCTCTCCCAGGAGGTCCTGGGTGAGGAGGTCGCTGGTGAGCTGACCAAGTCCTACCAGTACTCCCCGTGGGGCCAGCGCCTCTCCCAGGTCACCCACCAGGCGGACACCGAGGCCGGTGTCGAGGCTGGGGAGACGGGCTACTACGGCTACAACGCCCACACCGATGTCGAAACCGTCACCGACGACACTGGCAAGACTGTCGCGACCTACGGCTACACCGCCTACGGCGATAACGATGAGGCCGAGTTCACCGGCATCGACAAACCCGACCCCGTCAATCCCGAGTCTCCGGCCGATGAGTCGTTCAACGCCTACCGATTCAACTACAAGCGCTGGGACGCCGGGTCCGAGACCTACGACATGGGGTTCCGCGACTACGCACCTGGTCTAAACACGTTCACCACGCGCGACATGTACAACGGTGCCCTTGCTGACTTGGGTCTCGGAACGGATCCCTTCACGGGCAGCCGCTACGCGTTCGCATCGGGCAACCCGCTGTCTGGGTATCGAGCTCGATGGCCACATGACCATCGATGGTGGGGGAGGCGGTGGGGCGCCTACACCTGAAACCAAGTCAAGGTGGACTGGAGGAGGCAGTTGGCTTTGTACTTGACCTCGTCGGCCTGATTGCAAAAGGCGCGAATGCCCCGAGAACTGCTGGTGTCCTCGCGTGGCAGATATCGAAGCCAACAGCAACTGCTCGAATGGCTATGGGACGCTTTATGACCTACTCATTCCCGACCATGGCAAGGGTCTGTATGTTACGCCTGACTCAGTTCAGGAGTGGGCGCCCGGCGGATCTGTGTACCCGTTCTCTGAGTCTAACTGCTCGAGTCAGAACAATGGCGTCTATTATTCGCCACTTGACTCGAAGGGGCGCGCGACAGAGATTAGGGCATGTCTATCTGGCGGAAACTATGGACACGTCACCGGCAGTGGAAAGGACCGCGGAAACGCGGACTCAATGATCCAGGGCTCTCCTGTGCCGTGGCGACTCAAACCATACTCTGACCCCGAGAATCCGCCCGGACTCCACGGGGGACTTGATCGGGGACACCTTCTGGCGAATAGGCTCGGTGGGACCGGTCTTGATAGGCGAAACCTCACCCCCCTGGCCAGAGGTGAATCGTGATGAGATGGCAGGGTGGGAACGGACTGTAGCGAGCATGATCGAGTCTGAGAACAAGACGATCTACTACTCGGTAACGGCTCAATACTCCGGAAGCAGTGGGATTCCCGACTCATTGGTCTTGCGATGGATGGATGCTGGGTCAGGTTCATGGGCGGCACCGGTAACGATCTCCAACGCGCGGTAGACTCTCGCTGTGACGATGCTCGTCATGGGGTCGCGATTCTTATTGGCACAAGGCTCCGGAGGGGCGCCAGCAATGCGATATCTTCGAATGGGGGACAGGTATGATCGATGACTTGTTGAGCAAGTTGCGCCGAGAATCTGCTCATTTGGAATTCGATTGGGCGGAAATCGAGGACGGCGCGGGATTCGTGCTTCCGCAAGATTACAAGGACCTAATGCATGCGTTCGGCCCGGGGGTTTTATCAGAATACCTGGTTCTTTGGGCGCCTGAAGTCATCGTCAAGGTGGTTAGGCGTCGATCTGAGCGGACGGATGCTCTTCTTTCTCCGAATAGAGCCTTTCGTCCAGACCGGCTCGGAGGACTCGTGCCCTGGGCATCAAGCGACGCTGGGCCTATGTTCTATTGGCGCGCTGGATCATCGGATTCATCAACTTGGGACATCGCGGTCCACCTTGATGATGACGATGAGTGGATATATCGCGAACTGTCTACAATAGACTTCCTGGATCGATTGCTTTTCGACACTGAGTTTGGAATTGAATTGCAAGGATTCCCTGTCGTTCGTGGCGAGCTGCCTCCGTCTTTCGAGGCTGTTTGACATCCTTTTAAAGGGTGGTTCGTGGACCAGCGGGTTTCTCGTTTGCTTGAGGTGACATTCTGCCGTCCACGCGTAGATCGGCTTGGCGAACCGCAAAGGGGGGCCGTGACTCGCGTCTTAGCCGCCCTTCGTCGTCCCCGGGCGGCACGGGGTCTGTCCCGATTATGGCAAGGGTCGTTATGTTACTCCGACTAAGGACGTCGAGCGGACGCCTGGCGCTGCAATGGCTCCCTTCTCGCAATCGAGCTGTAACGCTGGGGACAGCATGGTCTACTACAAACCGCTCAAGGATGGTCGTGCCCAGGGGATGCAGGCGTGTCTCACGGATGGAGGGTTCGACTACATCGACAAGAACGGAACGTTCCAGACTGGAAACGAGACGCTCATCGTCGGAACGCCGACCTTCCCGAAGACTGCGGAGAACACGCCGCCAGGAGCGGAGGAAAGGAGTGGTATGGACCGAGGCCATCTGTTGGCCCGGATTCTCGGTGGAGACGGCGATGATCGTCGTAACCTCGTGCCGCTCTATCCGAGCGCCAACCGGAATGTAATGAAGAAGTTTGAAGCGATGGTGAATAGCACCAGTCGCTCCGACCAGCACACGGTCTGGTATTCTGTTACTCCCATTTATGATGGTTCGGATATCCCGATTGGGCTCGCGGTGGCATGGGCTGACGTTTCATCCGGGGACGCCGACACTTTCTTCCTTCCGAATTCCCGGAGGTGACTATGAAGTCGCTCGGCGCGGAAGGTCGAGGCGAGCCTGACCTTCATGTCGATCGTGGTTGTATGGCGAAATGAGGAGGTAACTCGTGGACCAGTGGGTTTCTCGTTTGCTTGAGGCAACGGACCGCAGTCCGCGCGGGCTGCGAATCGACTGGGGATCAATTGAAGGCGAGATGGGACTCGTGCTTCCCGATGACTACAAGAACCTGTGCGAGTCGTTCGGGGTGGGTGAGTTCTCTGGTTATGTTACTGTCTTGTCGGCCGCCACCGTTACATATCCGACGATCGCTGAGTGGTGGAAGGATTCAGTAAGCGACGCTGCATCCGGGCTGGATCCATTTCCGGCGTATTTGGATCCATATTCACTTTTTCGTGGCGATGGTAGTGGTTTGATTTATTGGGGCGGATCTGAGGAAGCCCAATTTTATTGGCTTGCTGGTGACGATTGGCCGGCGAACACGTGGAGGATTGTCGCCCGCGAGAGCACGGTCGACCCGTGGCATGAGTTTGATTTTGGTGTCGCGGAGTTCATCTACCTCGTTCTTTGTGACGCGTCTTTCCCGTTGTCGGTTGCTTCTTTGGCCCGCCCGAGCTTCGTGGAATTTGAGCTGTTGGACTCGTGATTTGTGCGAGCGTGATTCGTGCTAGCCCGGAACGACGCCCAAGCGCTGTGAACGATCCCGGTCAGCGGCAGTTACAACCGTCTACGCTTCGGATGGTGAGCGACGATCCGTACTACCTGTTGAAGTTGCCGCTGCGTCCAGACTTGGACAAAGCGACTATGACGGCACTTTGCGCTTTCGCCGAAGGGTGCACGCCGCCAGAGGATGCTCTGGCCGGGCTTGAACCCGTCTGCGGCGGAGTTCTTGCGCGACGCGAGTGTGCTGAACCCGGGCGACCCCCCGACTCCGTTCGGTACGTCGGCAAGGCTGGCTACCGATCTGTACGGCGACTGGGTTCTTACCGCCGAGTTCTGCATGGAGGGGGACTGGTTCCACGGCTACGCCTGCGTGTGGTGGCTGTGGCTGATAAGCCTGGTCCGTAGGAGGCAGGATGACGGCGTTGAGTACCTTGGGATCACGGGCTATGCGCCGTTCCAAGAGGCAGAGTTGGTGACACTGTCGAAGGCGGGCGTCCACGAGGGGGAGACCGTTCACACCCACGAGGAGATCGCTGAGTTGTTGGAGAACTGGACCGGCGCCTTCGACTGATCAAGCTGGGTGATCAGGCTCCGGCGGCGTACGGCCCGAGTTGAATGCCATGTGGAACAGATCCTCGGGTGCCGCGGTTGAGGTTGGACATGACCCAGACCACAGCCACCGAGAAGACCGCCGCCGACTTCTGGTTCGACCCTGCCTGTCCGTTCGCCTGGATCACCTCGCGCTGGATCCTCGAGGTCGAGAAGGTGCGCGACGTCGAGGTGACCTGGCACATCATGAGCCTGGCGTACCTCAACCAGGACAAGGACATCCCGCAGGAGTACCGGGACTTTCTCTCGACCGCGTGGGGTCCGGTGCGGGTGTGCATGGCGGTGCAGAACGAGTACGGGCAGGAGAAGCTCGCCGAGATCTACACCGCGCTCGGCACCCGCCGCCACGTCGAGGGCCGTGACTTCGACCGGGCGCTGATCGAGGAGGCGCTGGCCTCGGTCGGGCTGCCCGTCGAGCTGGCCGACGCCATGGATGACGAAGCCTTCGACGAGGCCATCGCGAAGTCCCACCACGAGGGGATGGACCAGGTCGGCAACGATGTCGGCACCCCGACGATCGCGATGAACGGCTCGGCCTTCTTCGGACCGGTCATCTCCAAGGCGCCGAAGGGCGAGGAGGCCGGCAAGCTCTGGGACGGGTTCCAGCTGATCACCGCCTACCCCTACGTCTACGAGCTCAAGCGCGCCCGGGTCCACGACCTCGACTTCAGCTGAGTGCTGATGCCCTGACCAGCAGGAATTTGACGGTGACGCCGACGTCGACCAGTCGTACGTTGGCAGGGTGACCACTTCAGACGAGGCAGGAATTCTCTCCAGGGCGCTGGACCAGACCGGCGACCTGCTCGACCGGGTGCACGCCGACACCGTCTCGCGGCCGACGCCGTGCAAGGAATGGGACGTCGGCGCGCTGGCTGACCACGTCATCGCGGACGGCCCCAACTTCGTCACGATGCTTCGTGGCGGCCAGCCCGACTGGAGCGCGCCGACCCCGCATGTCAGCGAGAGCTGGGGGCCGGCGTTCAAGGTCGGCGCCGACGACGTGCTGCACGCCTGGGACCAGGGCACCGGCCCTGACGGCTGGGAGGGCGGCGCGTCGGTGCCGGTCGGCGTGATCGTGGCCGAGTACGCCGTGCACTCCTGGGACCTCGCGCAGGCGCTCGGCGTCCCGACCTCCGAGCTCGACCCGGAGCTGGCCGAGGTCGGGCTGGCCTTCATGAAGGCGAGCCTGAAGCCGGAGATGCGCTCGGGCGCGTTCGCCCCCGAGGTGACGGCGCCCGAGGGGGCCGGAGCGTACGAGCGGCTGGCTGCTTTCGCCGGACGGCAGGTCTCCTGAGACCATGGTCATGTGGTCGATCAGATGGGAGTGTTCGCGCTGCAGCGGGCACTGACGCAGGCAGCAGAGCTTCTCGACACCGTCACGGCGGACGACCTGACCCGGCCGACGCCGTGTCCCGAGTGGGATCTGCGCAAGCTGGCCAACCACATGATCGCCCAGCCCCGCGTCTTCGTGACGATGCTCCAGGGCTCTCCGCCGGGATGGGACGGCCGTGAGGACTACGCGGTCAACCTCGGTGAGGAGCTGCGCACCCGGGGCAACGCGCTGATCAACCTGTGGCGCGAGCTCGGCCCCGATGACATGGTCATGGTCGACCCCGACTGGCAGTCGGCAGAGATCGCGGTCCACACCTGGGACCTGGCGGTCTCTCTCGGACGGACGACCGACGGCCTCGACGAGGCGGTCGCCCAGCGAGCGGTCGTCGCGATGGACCGGATCCTCGGCCCGGAGCGCAAGGGACGGGCCTTCGCCAACGCGCTCTCGGCACCGGAGGGGTCGGGTGCCTACGAGCACCTGGCGGCGTACGCCGGACGGCCGGTGCCGTTCGGGGTGGATGGGGTCGCCTAGGTTCTGGGGGTCTCGACAAGCTCGACCACCAGGCGAAACGACACACCGAACACATGCGTTTGCGGCATGTCGGACGCTTGATTCTCCAAAATCAAGGGTATGGCCCGCTTCCCCCGCGTCATCACCGTGACCCTGACCGCTGTCGTTCTCGGCGCGTCGATGCTCGTGCCTGCGATCGGGTCGGCGATCGACCCGGCGGCCGCGCAGGGCGACCAGGACGACCAGCTGATCAAGCTGCCGCGGCTCGAGGACGGCATCGCCACCCGTGACGTGAAGCTGCCGCCGAGGCTGACCGAGCGGTCCGCCGGCGCGGCCTCGACGGAGAAGCTGAACACGACGACGTTCTCGATGGTCGGGGTGTCCTGGACCGGGGCGGAGACGCCGCAGGTCGAGGTACGGGTGAGCAAGTCGGACCGCTGGCGCGAGTGGCAGCCGCTGCCGCTGCAGCAGGACCTGCCCGACGGTGCCGAGAGTGTCGCCGCGCGTGGCAAGGTCGAGCGCCGGGGCACCCAGCCGGTGTGGACCGGCCGGGCCAGCGGCGTACAGGTGCGGGTCGAGGGCGCGCAGCCCAAGGACCTCAAACTGACCCTGATCAACACCGGGCCCCAGGAGGACGTCAAGGCGCCGAAGCGGGAGGCCGACGACCTGGGCTACGGCAGCGCCGGCGGAAGTGCCCCGAACGGCCGGGTCGCGCGATCGCGACCGAAGTGGGCGCCGAAGCCGGTGATCTTCACCCGGTCGCAGTGGGGAGCCAACAACTCCTGGCGCAACGGCCGCCCCGAGTACAACTCCTCGCTGAAGCAGGTCCACATCCACCACACCGCCACGAGCAACAACTACTCCAAGGGCGACGTGCCGGGGATCATTCGCGGCATCTACAGCTATCACACCAGGTCACTGGGGTGGTTCGACATCGCCTACAACTTCCTCATCGACAAGTACGGCCGTTCCTGGGAGGGCCGCTCCGGCGGCATCGACCGGCTCGTCAAGGGCGCGCACACCCGTGGCTTCAACCACCAGTCGATGGGCATCGCCCTGATCGGCAACTTCGAGAACGTACGTCCCTCCGACGACGCCCTCATCAAGACCGAGCGGATGGCGGCCTGGAAGCTCGACATGGCCGGCCGCGACGAGCGCGGCACGCTCGAGACCGTCTCCCAGGGCAGCGACCGGTTCCCCGCCGGCCGGCGGGTCCGGGTCTGGGTCATCGACGGCCACTTCCACACCAACGAGACCTCCTGCCCCGGCGCCCAGCTCGCCAAGTGGCTGCCGTGGATCCGGAAGTACGCCTACCAGCGGGACCAGATGTTCAATCCTTGATGCGACGCTCCGCGTCGCGCGCGCTTCGCTATAACCCTCGTCTTCCCTCCCTCCGCTCGTCGCTGCGCTCCTCGCTGCGGTCAGTCCAGACGAGGGGCGCTCAGCGCGGGCCTTGATGCGACACGGTGGCGCGCCGCGGAATAAAACCTCTGGCGTCTGCTCACTAGGATGCTTCCCATGAGCAATGTTCTGTCCGCAGTCGCCTGGCCGTACGCCAACGGCCCGCGCCACATCGGCCATGTCGCCGGTTTCGGCGTGCCCTCCGACGTCTTCAGTCGGTACATGCGGATGGCGGGCCACGACGTGCTCATGGTCTCCGGGTCGGACGAGCACGGCACCCCGATCCTGATCGCCGCCGACGAGGCGGGCGTGACGCCCCAGGAGCTGGTCGACAAGAACCACCGGATCATCGTCGAGGACCTGACCTCGCTCGGCCTGACGTACGACCTCTACACCCGCACCACCTCGGCCAACCACCACTCGGTGGTGCAGGAGCTGTTCCTCGGGGTCTACAACAACGGCTACTTCGTCGAGCAGACCTCCAAGGGCGCGATCTCGCCGTCGACCGGACGCACGCTGCCGGACCGCTACATCGAGGGCACCTGCCCGATCTGTGGGGCCGACGGGGCCCGCGGTGACCAGTGCGACAACTGCGGCAACCAGCTCGACCCGGACCAGCTGATCAACCCGGTCTCCAAGATCAACGGCGAGACCCCGGAGTTCATCGAGACCCAGCACTTCTTCCTCGACCTCCCCGCCCTGGCCGAGGCGCTGCACGCGTTCCTCGACGACCGTGAGCAGACCGGCCTGTGGCGTCCCAACGTGATCCGGTTCAGCCAGAACATCTTGAAGGAGATCCGCCCGCGCGCGATGACGCGCGACATCGACTGGGGCATCAAGGTGCCGCTCGACGGCTGGCGCGACAACCCGACCAAGCGGATGTACGTCTGGTTCGACGCGGTCATCGGCTACCTGTCCGCCTCGATCGAGTGGGCCCGACGCTCCGGGAACCCGGAGGCCTGGCGGGCCTGGTGGAACGACCCTGAAGCCCTCTCCTACTACTTCATGGGCAAGGACAACATCGTCTTCCACTCCCAGATCTGGCCTGCCGAGCTGATCGCCTACAACGGTCAGGGCTCGAAGGGCGGCCAGCCGGGGGCGTACGACATCCTCAACCTGCCGACCGAGGTCGTCTCCAGCGAGTATCTGACGATGGAGGGCAAGAAGTTCTCCTCCTCGAAGAAGATCGTGATCTACGTGCGCGACCTCCTCTCGCGTTACCAGCCCGACGCGTTCCGCTACTTCGTGGCCGCCGCCGGCCCCGAGTCGAACGACTCCGACTTCACCTGGGCCGAGTTCGTGCGGCGTACGAACGACGAGCTCGTCGCCGGCTGGGGAAACCTGGTCAACCGCACCGCCACCCTGATCGCGAAGAACTTCGGCGAGCTGCCCGCTGCCGGGGCCCTCACGGAGGCGGACCGGGCGATCCTGGACACCGTCGGCGGCGCGTTCGCCACGGTCGGCGAGCTGATCGGCCGCCACCGGCAGAAGCAGGCGATCGGCGAGGCGATGCGTGCCGTCGGCGAGGTCAACAAGTACGTCACCGACCTGGAGCCGTGGAAGCTCGCCAAGGACCCCGAGGACCGCGAGCGTCTCGGCACCGTGCTGCACGTGATGGCGCAGTGTGTGGCCGACCTCAACCTGATCCTGTCCCCGTTCCTGCCGTTCTCCGCCAACGAGATCGACAAGGCCCTCGGCGGCAAGGGTGAGTTGGCCCCGATGCCCCGCATCGAGGAGGTCGAGGACCTCGACACCGGTAAGCCCTACCCGATCATCACCGGCGACTACGCCGGCGCGCCCGCGTGGCAGCGCCACCCGATCGTCGTCGGTACCCCGGTCGCCAAGCCCACCCCGGTCTTCCAGAAGCTGGACCCCGCGGTCATCGACGAGGAGCTCGACCGGCTGGGCATCAAGCCGGAGTAATCGGTTGGATCGAGCCCCGCGTGGATGCGAGGATTCGGCGCATGATCGCACTGCTCGGCGACGACCGGGGACACCGTAGCCATCAGGAGCTCAACGCGCTGAGGCCGCAGCTGGCCGAGCTCGGGGTCGAGACGGAGTGGGTGCCGACCGACTCCGGGTTCGACGTCACGGCCTACGACGGGGTCTGGCTGGTTCCCGGCTCGCCCTACGCCTCCGATGCCGCGGTGCTCGACGCTCTCACCGTGGTGCGGGAGCGCGGGATCCCGTTCCTCGGGGTGTGCGGCGGGATGCAGTACGTGGTGCTGGAGTGGACCCGCAACGTACTCGGCTCCGTGGCGACCCACGCCGAGTCCGACGGTGCCGGAGACGACAATGCCGTCGCCGCTCTCGCCTGCTCGCTCTACGGCGAGGAGCGGCTGGTGACCCCGGTCCCCGGCACCCGCTTCGACGGCTGGCAGCCGGAGCCGTTCGTCGGGATGCACTTCTGCAACTACGCCCCGACCGCCGACGCGGTCGCCGCGCTGGAGAAGATCGGTGTCGTCGTCGGCGCCACAGCCGACGACGCCGGTGCGGAGGTGCTGGAGTTCCCGGACCACCCGTTCTACGTCACCAGCATGTTCCAGCCCCACATCGGCGCCCTCCACGGCGCTCCGGTCCACCCGCTCGTGCGAGCGTTCGTCGAGGCTGCTGGGCGACGGAACGACTGAGTCGGGTCAGCCACCGCCGTCCCCGCCACCGTCGCCCCCGCCACCGCCCCAATCTCCGCCGATGCCGCCGCCCGAGCCGCCGACACCCCAGCGTGTGCGAGATGCCCGGAAGATGCCGCGCACGATGGCTGCGACCCAATCTTCCCTGGAGACGCGGTATGCGCGCTGCATCACGTACGCCGGAGGCACGCCGGGAGAGACGAAGAGCCGGTGCACCTGGCCCACGGCCGCGAGATGGCCGATCAAGGTCGCAGTGCGCCGCGTCGGCTGGGCGCCGCGGTTGCTGTCGAACAGGATGGCTGAGAGGTGGCGGCGAACGTCCTGCTTGTAACTGATGTCACCCGCCGGCCAGCCGGTTCTGGTGATGAGGAATCGCTTCTGCTGCTCCCGGCGAAGCATGCCCTGATGGACGAGGCGTTCGGTGAGATGGTCGAACATCTGGGTCCCGCAGCTGTTGATCAGCGGCACGGGCCGCGGCCTACCGCCGGCGAAGCTGAGGCAGCGCTGGAGGCACGGATCCTGGGGTATCCCGACCCCGGTCGGGTGCACCTCCAACATGCCTGTCCCGGGGTTCCGATGCAGCTGGACGGCGCCGGCGAGCGCGAGCTCCGAGACCAGTGCGCCACCGAGCAGGAGATCGAGCGTGAACGCGTTGACTCCGCGGACGGGGCGACCGCTGACGTCCTCGAGGACCAGCAGCAACAGGTCTTCTGCGATCAGCATCTCGTTGCCACCTCCGGGTCACTCGGGCTGACCGACGGCGGCGGCGTAGCGCTTCGCGAGGATCTCGAGGTGGTCGCGGAGATCCGGGGGTGACTCGACGGTGAAGTCGAGGCCGAGCATGCCGATCCAGACGGCGACGACCTCGAGGCTGTCGCCGCCGGTGACCAGGACGCTCCGGTCGGGGGCGATCGGCTCGACGGTGCCGACGGCGGGGTTGATGCGGGAGATGACCTCGTCGGCAGGGGCGGCGATGACCAGGCGGGCATGGACGGCCCAGCCGGTGCGCGCGACCTCGCGTACGACGAACTCGGTGAGGTCGCTCTGCCCATTGAATGCGGGCGGGTCGCTCGGACGGAACGGGCGGCCGCCGGGGACCTTGAGGCGCAGCCAGTCGACGCGCAGCGGCAGCCAGGCGTCGGCGCGGGGGTCGCGGGCGACGAGATACCAGCGGCGCTGCCAGGAGATCAGCCGGTAGGGCTCGACCTCGATCGGCTCGTCGCGGTAGTCGGCGCGTACGCCCTGACCGTCGCGGATCGCGGTGGCCAGCGCCTGCAGGGTGCCGGCGTCGACGTCGGGGTCGGGGACGTTGCTGTCGGTGTTGACCGGACCGGCTTCCATGGCGTCGACCACCGCGGCCAGCTTGCGACGCAGATGGTCGGGAAGCACCTGGTCGAGCTTGGCGAGCGCCCGGGTGCTGGTCTCGGCCACCCCGGCGATGCCGGTCGCGGCCTTGAGGCCGACCGCGACCGCGACCGCCTCCTCGTCGTCGAGGAGCAGCGGCGGGAGGTTGCCGCCGGTGCCGAGCCGATAGCGCCCGCCCGGTCCACGCACGGACTCCACCGGGTAGCCGAGCTCGCGGAGCTTGGTCATGTCGTTGCGCACGGTGCGCTCGGAGACGTCGAGACGGGTGGCGAGGTCGGTGCCGGTCCAGCCGGCCGAGGACTGCAGCAGACCGAGGAGCGCGAGGAGTCGCGCGGAGGTTTCCAGCACGGACTCAGAGTGCGGCAAAAGAAATTCTCGGGCCAGCGAAATTGCGGAATCAGGCTTGCCGGAACCCTTCCTAACGTGGGTCTCACAAGGTCGGAAACCACCAAGGAGAAGTCATGAACACCCAGGTCAGCAACCAGATCAAGCAGGAGATCAGCACCGTCACCGTCGAGTTCCCGCAGGCCGATCTCGATGACCTCCGCTCCCGTCTGGACCGCACCCGGTTCGCGCCGGCGGTGCCCGGTGACTCCTGGGAGTACGGCACCCCGACGGCCTACCTCGCCGACATGGTCGAGCGCTGGAAGAGCTTCGACTGGCGGGCGGTCGAGGAGCGCATCAACGCGGTCCCCAACCACCTGACCGAGATCGACGGCCAGGTCATCCACTTCGTCCACGTACCCTCGTCGAACCCGGACGCCAAGGCGCTCCTGCTCGCCCACACCTACCCGGGCTCGTTCCTGGAGTTCCTCCCGATGATCGACTCCCTGACCGACGAGTTCCACCTGGTGATCCCGGAGATGCCGGGCTTCGGGCTCTCGACGCCGGTCGTCGAGACCGGCTGGACGATGAAGCGCGTGGCTGAGGCGTACGACGTCCTCATGCGCCGGCTGGGCTACGACTCCTACGGGGTGCACGGCAGCGACGGCGGCGCGATGGTCGGCCGCGAGCTGGCGATCCTCAACCCCGAGGGCTTCCTCGGTGCGCACGTCCTGCAGCTCTTCTCGTTCCCGTCCGGCGACCCGAGCGAGTTCGAGGGCTTCGGGCCGAAGGAGTACGCCGCGCTCGAGCACATGCAGTGGTTCCAGTCGGTCGGCGGCTACAACGCCATGAACGGCTCCCGTCCGCAGACGATCGGCGCGGCGCTGGCCGACTCACCGGTGGGGACGCTGGCCTACAGCGAGCTCTTCGAGTCCTTCGGGAACGGCACCTCGCTGGTCACCCCCGAGCAGGTCATCGAGCAGGCGACCTTCTACTGGCTCACCAACTCCTACGCCTCGGCAGCCCGCTACCACTACGAGGAGGGGCACGCCGAGCGTGAGCCGGAGGTGTCCCAGGGCCGGATCGGGGTCGCCGTCTTCAAGGACGACTTCCAGACCATCAGGTCGCTGGCCGAGCGGGACAACGCCAACATCCAGCACTGGTCGGAGTTCCCCGAGGGTGGCCACTTCGCGGCTCTGGAGCGTCCCGCCGACATCGCCGCCGACCTGAAGGTCTTCTTCGCCTGACAGGCCTGAGCAGAGCTCGAGGATCGCAGTCCCCCCACGGCTGCGATCCTCGAGCACGTTCTCAGGTGGTCGTCGTGGTGACGGTGGTGGCGACCATCACCGCGGTCATGACCGCGGTGACCTCGTCCATCGCGTCCTTGACACCCTTGGCGGCCCAGTCGCCGCGGGCGATCTCCTTGGCCCGCTTCCTGACCGTCCCGGCGCCGACCGTCCGCGTGTCGACCACCTTGTGGGCGAGGTCGATGGAGGAGAGCAGGGCGATGAGCGCCCCGGTCCGGGCGTCCGGGGTGGCACCCTGGACGAGGACGGCGACCAGCTCGCCGCGTACGGCGTTCTCGTGGGTCGAGTCCGCGGCCGGCCAGGTGGTGCGCGGGAAGATGCCGAGGATCTTCTCGTCCCGGCGCTTGAGGATGTTGCGATCGCAGAGCCGAGCGGCGAGGGCCTCGTGGAGGCCCTTGCCGAGGTTGGTGACGGCGTTCTTGGCCGCCAGCGGCTTGCCTGCCAGCGAGTCGTACGCAGCGGCCAGGACCGGCTCGTCCGGCCGGTGCCCGGGCACCGCCACGGCCTTGGCCGGGGTGAGGCCTGACGTGGGCATCACTCGGGCCGAGCCCGTCATCACGAGCTCGGTCAGGATCGCTCCGCCCAGCGCCTGCTGGACCCAGGACGAGGTGAGCGTGCCCTGGGTGTCGTCGAGCACGAGCAGCAGCAGATCTTCGGCGATGAGCATGCCTCAGACGCTACGGCGTCCTCGCCGACCGCACCTCCTACGAAAGGACGATCTTCACCTCGACCATGGTCTGACTAGGAGGGTGCCGACTCCGGGCCGGCGACGTCGAACATCCAGCTCACACCGAACTTGTCGTCGAACTGGCCGAAGTAGTCGCCCCAGGGAGCCAGGTCGAACGGCACCCCGGGCGTGCCGCCCTCGGAGAGCTTGGCGAACTGGTCGGCGTAGATCTCGCGGTCGGCAGGGTCGGAGCTGGTGATCGCGATGGTGACGCCGGCGGTCGGGGCGACGTAGTCCATGCCCGGAGGCGTGTCGGAGGCCATCAGGACCCGGCCGTCGTCGAACGTGAGCGAGCCGTGCATCACCTGGTCGGCGGCCTCGGCGGGCGCGCCCATCTCGGGCATGTCGCCGAACGTCATGACCTCGACCTTGCCGCCGAGCACCGAGCTGTAGAACTCGAGCGCTTCCTTCGCCTGGCCGTTGAAGCTGATGTAGGGGTTGAGCGTTCCCATGCTGATCTCCTTTGATCCGATGTCTGACCCCGCTGCCCACAGTAGGCGCGCGCCATGACGCTGAGAAGGGCAATTCGCACCTGTCCGGATCCGGTTCAGGGATGGGCCACATCGACGCCGAGCCAGGTCGCCAGAGCCTCGATCTCGACGTCCACCGCGTCCCCGATCTGTGGGGTCCAGGGGAAGTCCTCATGGACGGCGAAGACGTTCAGCTTCCCCGCCTTGTGGTCCACCTTCGCGTCGAGCTTTCCGACCAGCCGCTCGCCGTGCAGGATCGGCAGGGCGAAGTAGCCCCAGCGCCGCTTGGCGGCCGGCTTGTACATCTCGAGGACGTACTCGAACCCGAACAGGTCCAACGCCCGGTCGCGGTCGTAGACGAGGCGGTCGAAGGGGGAGAGCAGGGCCGTACGCGGCGCGAACTCGTCCTCGAGGGCGGCCAGCGCCTCGGGGTCGACCCGCCACTCGCCATCGACGCCGGTCACGGTGCACGGGACACCGGCATCACCCGCGCCGAGCATCTCGCCACCGGAGGACTCCTTCCGCCCCGGGCGGGCGATTCCGAGCGAGGCGAGCCTGCGCACGGTCTCGACCGTCAGCGCCTCCTCGGGGGTGGGCAGCCGCAGGTCTGAGGGGTAGACCCGCTCGGCGAGGTCCCAGGTGCGGAGCTTGCCACGGCGTCCCGCGATCGCGACCTCGCCCATCCGGTTGAGCAGCTCGATCATCCGCAGCACGTTCTTGTCGTTGGTCCACCCGGTGGAGGCCCACGGCACCTCGGAGGTGTCCTCGATCTCGCCGGCCACGAGCGGGCCGTCGGCTCGCAGGCGATCCAGGACCTGCGTACGGAATCTCTTGTTGGCCTCCACCCACTCGACCGCGGTGGGGTGGATCCGGCCGGGGGAGAGGGCCAGAACGGTCTCGATCTCGTCCATCGGCATGATGAAGCTGGAGAACTCCACCAGCGATCGCTCCTGCTCGAGCGCGAAGGTGAGGTCCGAATGGTCGTACGCATCCCCCAGCCGCGACCACGCCACCAGATCCGCGCTCGGGGCGATCGCCCTGGTCGGGTCGATCTGCAGCAGCGTCAGCTGGTCGACGGTCTCCACCAGCGACACCGGCCGGCGTGCGTCGAGAAGCTGGGCCCGGACTGCGATCCGGCGCGCCTGTTCCGGAGCCAGGCTGAGCGTCATGGTTGCCACACTAGGGGGAGTTCCGGACGACCTGCTGCCGATTCGAACTGATCTTCCGATTCCGCTTGACCGCGCCGATGTTAACGCTCACACTGAGTCGCATCGTGACGGCGGTCACACTGGCTGCCGCAGCGGAACACTGGAGGACGACAGTGAAGAAAACCCTCACCGCCCTGTGTGCGCTCGCCATCGGCGGGATGTCGCTCAGCGCGTGCGGTAGCAGCGAAAGTGCCGACGACGGCTCGATCACGATGGGCTTCGCCCAGGTCGGGGCCGAGAGCGGCTGGCGCACCGCCAACACCACCTCGATCCAGGAGTCGGCCAAGGAGGCCGGCATCGACCTGAAGTTCTCCGACGCTCAGCAGAAGCAGGAGAACCAGATCAAGTCGATCCGGTCCTACATCCAGCAGAAGGTGGACGTGATCGCGTTCAGCCCGGTCGTCGAGACCGGCTGGGACGCGGTGCTCCAGGAGGCCAAGCGCGCCAAGATCCCCGTGGTGCTCACCGACCGGGCCGTGGACACCGAGGACAGCTCGCTCTACGTGACCTTCATCGGCTCAGACTTCGTCGAGGAGGGCGAGAAGGCAGGCCAGTGGTTGGTCGACAACGCCGACGCCTCCGACGTCGACAAGGACGGCGCGGTCAACGTCGTCGAGCTTCAGGGGACGACCGGATCGGCCCCGGCGATCGACCGCAAGAAGGGGTTCGAGGACGTCATCGCGTCGGACCCCACGATCAAGATCACCTCCTCCCAGACCGGCGACTTCACCCGTGACGGCGGCAAGCAGGTCATGGAAGCCTTCTTGCAGTCCAACCCGAAGATCGACGTCGTCTACGCCCACAACGACGACATGGGTCTAGGTGCGATCGAGGCGATCAAGGCAGCCGGCAAGAAGCCCGGCACCGACATCAAGATCATCACCGTCGACGCGGTCAAGGACGGGATGACCGCGCTGGCCGCAGGCGAGATCAACTTCATCGTCGAGTGCAGCCCGCTGCTCGGCCCGCAGCTGATGGACGTCGCCGAGAAGGTCGTCGCCGGCGAGGAGGTCCCCGAGCGCATCGTCACGGAGGAGACCACCTTCACCCCGGAGCAGGCGGCCGAGGCGCTGCCTGACCGGAAGTACTGACGCCGTTCACCGAGCTACCTCGGTCAGGCGCCGCTTCCTTCGTGGAACTCCGCGAAGGAAGCGCGCGCCCACCGAGATACCTCGGTGAGCATCCGACCCGCCGCAGCAGCCCCGACCCCCCTAGGAGCCAGCACGACATGAGCCAGGCAGAACTGAAACCACCCCGACCGGTGGTGGAGATGCTCGACGTCTCCATCACGTTCGGAGCGGTCCGAGCCCTCGACGGCGTCTCGCTCCGTCTCCTACCGGGGGAGGTGCATGCGCTCATGGGGGAGAACGGGGCGGGCAAGTCGACGCTGATCAAGGCGCTGACCGGGGTCTACACGATCGACTCCGGGAGAGTGGAGATCGCCGGAGTCGAGACCCGGTTCGCCACGCCGGCGGCGGCGCAGCATGCCGGGATCAGCACGGTCTACCAGGAGGTCAACCTGGTGCCCAATCTCACCGTGGCCGAGAACATGCTCCTCGGCCGCGAGCCGCGCCGACTCGGCCGGATCGACCGGCGCGAGATGAACCGGCGGGCGGCGACCTCGCTCCTGGCCCTCGGCATCGACATCGACCCGGGCTCCGAGCTCGGCAGCCATCCGATCGCCGTCCAGCAGCTCGTCGCGATCGCGCGTGCCGTCGACACCGACGCCCGGGTGCTGATCCTCGACGAGCCGACCTCCAGCCTCGACGCCGACGAGGTGGCCAGGCTCTTCGAGGTGATGCGCAGACTGCGTGATCAGGGCACCGCGATCGTCTTCGTCTCCCACTTCCTCGACCAGGTCTTCGAGATCTCCGACCGGATGACGATCCTGCGAAACGGCCGCGTCGTGGGTGAGCGGCTGGTTGCGGAAACCACCCAGCTGGAGCTGGTGCAGCTGATGATCGGCCGCGATCTCCAGGTGCTCGAACGCCTGGACCATGCAGTGCATGAGGCCGCGGAAGAGGCCTCCGGCGAGCAGCGTCTCCCGGTGCTGAGCGCCGTCGGTCTGGGGCGGAAGGGCAACCTGGAGGCCACCGACCTGAACCTGTACGCCGGGGAGGTCGTCGGCATCGCCGGCCTGCTCGGCTCGGGGCGTACCGAGCTCGCCCGGCTGCTCTTCGGTGCGGACACCCCCGACACCGGCGATCTGACGGTCAGGGGGTCGAGCCGCCGGAGGCTGCGGAGCCCGCGTCACGCGATCGACCGCAAGCTCGCCTTCTGCAGCGAGGATCGCAAGGCCGAGGGAGTCTTCGAGGAGCTCTCCGTCGCCGACAACATGCTGCTCGGCCTACAGGCCAGCCGCGGCTGGCTGCGGCCGATCCCGACCTCCACCCGCTCGACGCTGGTCAAGGAGTTCATGACCGCCCTCGACATCCGGCCGGGCGATCCCGGTCTGCCGATGCGAAGCCTGTCCGGCGGCAACCAGCAGAAGGTACTGCTCGCGCGCTGGCTGATCACGGAGCCGGACGTACTCCTGCTCGACGAGCCCACGCGCGGCGTCGACATCGGTGCCAAGACCCAGATCCAGCAGCTCGTCGCCGATCTCGCGGAGAAGGGGATGAGCGTGGTGTTCATCTCCGCCGAGCTCGAGGAGGTGCTGCGGCTGAGCCACCGGCTGGTGGTCCTCAAGGACCGCCGCAAGATCGCCGAGCGGCCCAACCGCGACATCGACGTCAACGACGTACTCGAGATCATCACCGGCGAGCCCGGGGGCTTGGCCGAGAAGGAGCGCGCAGATGCCTGAGACCGTCAGAACGGGCAAGGCGATCGCGGGCCGCGCGATTGCCCACCATCTCTTCTGGCCGCTGGCCGCACTCGCTGCGCTGTTGGTGGTCAACCTGATCGCGACACCGACGTTCTTCAACGTACGCATCCAGGACGGTCACCTCTTCGGCAGTCTCGTCGACATCGTGCGCAACGGCGCCCCGGTGCTGCTGGTCGCGATCGGGATGACCCTGGTCATCGCGACTCGCGGGATCGACCTCTCGGTCGGAGCGGTCGCAGCGATCGCTGGTGCGGTCGCGTGCGTCTACATCGTCAAGGGCCCGGCCGACGGCGCTGCCGGCACGGCGGTCGTGGCGGTCACGATGGCGCTGGCGGTCGCCGTCGCGCTGGGGCTGTGGAACGGCTTCCTGGTCTCGGTGATCGGCATCCAGCCGATCATCGCCACGCTGGTCCTGATGGTCGCTGGCCGCGGGATCGCGATGCTGGTCACCGGTGGCCAGATCACCACCGTCAACAACGACACCTTCGCTGCCCTGGCCTCGGGCCATCTCCTCGCCCTCCCGGTGGCGGCGCTGATCGCCCTCGGGGTCTTCGCCGCCACCCAGATCGTCGTACGTCGCACCGCACTCGGTCTGCTCATCGAGTCGGTCGGGATCAATCCCGAGGCGAGCCGGCTGGCGGGTGTGCGGTCCCGCACGATCATCTGGACGGTCTACGTCTTCGCGGCGCTGTGCGCTGGCACCGCCGGCCTGATCGTCGCCGCCAACACCCACTCGGTGAACGCCAACAGCCTCGGGCTGTGGATCGAGCTGGACGCGATCCTGGCCGTCGTCATCGGCGGTACGTCGCTGGCCGGTGGTCGCTTCTCGCTGACCGGAACCCTGGTTGGGGCGATGCTGATCGCCACCCTCACCCGGACCATCCCCAACATCGGCATCCCGGCCGAGGCCAACTACCTGTTCAAGGCACTGGTCGTCGTGCTCGTGTGCCTGCTGCAGTCGCCGAAGGCGCGAGCGGTGCTACAGCGACGCGGTGACCGCACGCCGACAGGCCCGAGCCGCGAGGAGGCGGTCGCATGAGTGTCCAGGTGTCCGAGATCGAACCCGGGCTCCTCGCCCGGATCGCGCGGTTCAGTCCGCCGCGGCGCTACCTCCCCGTGCTCGGCACGTTCGCCCTGTTCATCGGCATGTTCGGCGTCGGTGGGCTCCGGTACGAGGGGTTCGCCGACCCGCAGGTCTTCCTGACGCTGCTGCTCGACAACGCGTTCCTGATCGTGCTCGCGGTGGGCATGACGTTCGTGATCCTCACCGGCGGGATCGACCTCTCGGTCGGCTCCAACGTCGCCCTCTCGACGCTGATCGCAGCCCGGACGCTCGAGCTCGGCTGGCCGGTGGTCGCAGTGATCGCGATCGTTCTCCTGGCCGGCACCCTGCTCGGCACCGCGATGGGGTTGCTGATCCACTACTTCGACATCCAGCCGTTCATCGCGACCCTGGCGGGCATGTTCCTCGCCCGCGGGCTCTGCTACCTGATCAGCGTCGACTCGATCCCGATCAAGGACGAGACCTTCTCGGCCATCGCGTTCGGCTCGATCACCCTGCCCGGTGGCTACTACCTCGGGTGGACCGCGGTCTTCGCGCTGGTGATCGTCGCGGTCGCTGCGTACGTCCTCTCCTCGACACGCTTCGGCCGCACCGTCTACGCGCTCGGAGGCAGCGAGCCTTCGGCGCTGCTGATGGGGCTGCCGGTCGCGGCGACCAAGGTCGGGGTGTACGCGATCAGCGGGCTGTGCGCCGCCCTCGGCGGGCTGCTGTTCGCTCTCTACACGCTCTCGGGCTACTCGTTGCACGCGGTCGGGATGGAGCTGGACGCCATCGCCGCCGTGGTCATCGGCGGGACGCTGCTCACCGGCGGTCGTGGGTTCGTGATCGGGTCGCTGCTCGGGGTGCTCGTGCTGGGCACGATCCAGACGTTCATCTCGTTCGACGGCACGCTGTCGTCGTGGTGGACGCGGATCACGATCGGGGTGTTGGTGCTGGTGTTTGTGGTGGCGCAGCGGGTGTTGACTCGGCGGTGACGTCGGGTTCCCGCGTCGTCGGGTGCTGTGTATTTGTGGCTGGCGTTTGCCGCCGACCCGTTACAGGAGGGTGTTCTCAGCGGCGTCCGGAGTAAAGGACGGCCTTCGGCCGCCGGCTTCGCCGGTTGCCTGCGGCGATCCTTGACACCGGCCGTCGCTGAGAATTTTGGCTGGCTATCGGGCCGGCGGCAGGGGTCTGGCGCGGAGATGTGGCTCGGTCCGTGAAAGAAAATTCTCTTTCACTTGGAGGAGCTGGGCGGATTGGTGGGGGTGAATGAATTTTCGTTCACCGTGGAGCGTCTGCCTCCCGAGGAGCGACTGTCTCCCGGGCACACTGGGGTCGGCGGCCCAAGACCAGTCCCGCGGAACAGTGCCCACACCAAAAAGGCGTCCCGCGTAACGACCAAATGCCCCTGACCAACCGGGCTACAACCGCCCAAGAGCCGCACGCAGCGGATCGAGCCCGAGCGACCCGAGATCGAGCGCGGCACGATGGAAGGCCTTCATGTCGAACGCCGCCCCGGCCCGCGCACGCGCATCCTCGCGGGCCTGGAGCCAGATCCGCTCGCCGACCTTGTAGGACGGGGCCTGGCCCGGCCAGCCGAGGTAGCGGGCGACCTCGAAGTCGAGGAAGGCGTCCTCCATCAGGCAGTGCTGGCCGATGAACTCGCGGCCGAGCTCGGGGGTCCACACCTCGCCGGGGTGGAAGCCGAAGGGGTTGTCCTCGGGGATCGTCAGCTCCAGGTGCATGCCGATGTCGATGATGACCCGCGCGGCCCGGAAGGACTGGCCGTCGAGCATGCCGAGGCGGTCGCCGGGGTCGTCGAGGTAGCCGAGATCGTCCATGAGGCGCTCGGCGTAGAGTGCCCAGCCCTCGCCGTGGCCGGAGACCCAGCACATCAGCCGCTGCCAGCGGTTGAGCAGCTCGGCCCGGTAGGCGGTCTGGGCGACCTGGAGGTGATGGCCGGGCACGCCCTCGTGGTAGACGGTGGTCAGCTCCCGCCAGGTGCCGAACGAGGTGACCGACTCGGGCACCGACCACCACATCCGGCCGGGACGGGAGAAGTCCTCGGAGGGGCCGGTGTAGTAGATCCCGCCGTCGGAGGTCGGGGCGATCATGCACTCGATCCGCCGCACCGGCTCGGGGATGTCGAAGTGCACGTCGGCCAGCTCCGCGATGGCGCGGTCGGCGGCGCCCTGCATCCACTCCTTGAGTGCGTCCGTCGAGGTCAGCCGCCGCGCTGGGTCTTTGTCGAGATGCGCCGCCGCCTCCACCACGCTCGACCCCGGCAGGATCCGGTCGGCGGTCGTCTCCATGTCGTCGGCGAGCCGCTTGAGCTCCTCCCAGCCCCAGGCGTACGTCTCTTCCAGGTCGATCTCGGCCCCGAGGAAGCGCCGCGAGGCGAGCTGGTAGTGGTCACGCCCGACCGCCTCCTTCGGCAGCCCGTTGGGCGCCAGGTCCTCGGCCATGAACCGCCCGAACTCGGTGAAGGCCTCGTTGGCCTTCGCCGCCGAGGTCTCGAGCTCGGTGCGCAGGGAGGCGGGGGTTCCCTCGGGCGCGCGGCTGATCAGACCGGTGAAGAACCCGTCGGCGCTCTTCTGCCCGGTCCAGAGGAGGATCTGGTCGGCGACCTTGGCGTACTGAGCCGTCGCCGAGACCCGCCCGGCTGCGGCCTCCTCGCGCAGTGTCGCGGTGTAGCCGGCGATCGCGTCGGGCATCCCGGCCAGCCGGGACCCGATCGCGGCCCAGTCGTCCTCGGTGTCGGTCGGCATCAGGTCGAAGACCTCACGCAGGCTGTGGATGCCGCTGGTGATGACAGAGACGAACTTCCGGTCGAGCTGCGCCTCGGCGAACTCGATGTCGAGCCCGACCCGTTCCAGGAACGCCTCCTTGGCGACCTGCTCACGTTCGTCGACCGGCTTGATCGCGGCCACGTCGGCATAGGCGGTCCGGTTGAGCTCCTCCACCGCCCGCATACCGTCGGGAGACAGGTCGGGGAGGTCCGCGTCGTGACCGGCGACACCGACGTAGGTTGCAGTCAGCGGGTCGAGGGCGCAGAACTCCTCGACATAGCGGTCGGTGCGGGCGTCTACTTCACGGGTCACCCGGCCAACCTTAGGACCGGGACGTGCTGGAGCAACTCAATTCCTGGCTACACGCAACGAACTCGACAGACTTCGCGTAGGAGGGGTGTGAACGTGCCAGAGGAGGTGTCTGTGGATGCCGACCATGAGGGGACAGAGCCGGATTTCGGCGCCTGGGTGGCCTCGCGGGGTCCCGCGCTGCAGCGGTTCGCCTACCTGGTGACCGGCAACAACTCCGACGCTCCTGACCTGGTGCAGGACGCCCTCACCCGAGCGCTGCCGCGGTGGGAGTCGCTGGCGGCGTCCGGGACGGCGGAGGCGTACGTGAAGAGGAGCATCGTCAACGGGTCGATCAGCGGGTGGCGCAAGCGGCGCCGTCTGGTGCTGGTCGAGGACGTCGAGCCGATGTCCACCAGGCACGAGCCCGGCCCCGAGGAACGCGACGCGGACGAGGCGTGGGCTCTGGTGCAGACGCTGCCGTCGAACCAACGAGCGGCCGTGGTGCTCCGCTTCTACGAGGATCTGTCGTTCGCACAGATCGCGACGGTGCTCGACTGCGCCGAGGCGACCGCCCGCTCACATGTGCACCGGGCGCTGGCCAAGCTGAGGGAACGTTTGAACGAGGGGGTTGACAATGAGTGACTTCGAGCGCGAGGAGCGGGCCTTCCGGGCCGCCCTGGCCCGTGCCGCCGACGGCTTCGAGCCGCGGAAGCTCGCGATCCCCGGGGACGCTGAGGAGTCCGGACCGGCTGCGGTGTCCGTGGAGACGGAGACGGAGACAGCCGAGGAGAAGGCACCCGTACGCCGCCGATCCACCTGGATCCTGGCGGCGGCAGCCGCGGTGCTGGCCGTCGTCGGCCTGGGCGGCGTCATCGCCAACCTGCAGCCCGACGGGAGCAGCGACGAGAGCACGGCGGCGAGCGACACCGTCGGGGAGCAGGACAGTTCCGGCGACGCGCCCAAGGTGCTGGAGGGAGCGGAGGACGCTGCCCCTGAGGGCACGTACGTCGATCCGCGCCGCACCGACCTGGGCGCCCCCGCGGCTGGGAAGCGCTGGGCCGTCCGCTACGACATCGCCTTCCAGGTGCCCCAGGAGTGGGCCGACGCTAACGCGCCGGCGCTGCCCGAGTGCATCGCGAAGCCGGGCGACCAGTGGGACACCGTGCCGCGGACTCCCTACGTCGCCAACATCACCAACCAGCCGGTGCCGGCGATCGCCTGCAACGAGACGAACGACCGCGACTACCCGGCCGAGTTCGGCAAGGTGCCGTTCGCGCTGTGGCAGCCCTATGCCCTGATCCAGAAGCCGGACAAGGGTGAGACCTTCGAGACCGGCTCCTGGGAGCACGAGGGCTGGCTGCTGACGCGGGTCCAGGTCGGGGATGCGTACGCCTCGATCCTCACCGGTCCCGGCGACGACGACGTGAACGCCGAGATCAAGGCGTCGCTGAGAACGACGCCGGAGGATCCCTACGGCTGTGACACGGCCTCGCCGTTGGCCGCAGGTGACCCGGTTCGGCCGACGACCGAGCCGAAGACCTCACCGCTGGAGGGCGATGCGCCGGATTCGATCGCGATCTGCGAGTACGAGCCGTCCTCGGCCTCGCTGACCGGCTCGCGAGAGATCAGCGGCTCGGAGGCCTCCGGTCTCGTGGAGGCGATCCGGGACGCGCCGGCCCGCTCCGGCCCCAACTCGCCGCAGAACTGTGCCGCGGGGCAGCCGGTCACGGCGTACGTCATCCTGCGGATCTTCCGCGACGGCGAGGCTGGCGACGTCTACGTGAACTACGAGAACTGCACCGAGCACGGGTTCTACGACGGGCTCACCGTGCACGAGCTCAGTCCGGCGGCCTGCCGCCCGGTGTTCGCCGAGGATCCGGTCACGATCTTCTCGGCTCAGGGCGACGTCGCCAAGGTCTGCCTCTCCTGACCCTCGGCTGCTGGCCGCCCCCGCTCGGGGAGGGCGGCCAGCAACCGAGTAGTGCGCCAGGCGGCGTAGAGGAAGAGCAGCACCAGAAGGCCGTTGCGCCAGGCCAGCACCTCGGTGATCCACGGTGAGCCGATGTCGTTGAAGGTGAGCATGTAGCCGTACATCCTCGGGAAGATCTCGTGGGTGAGCAGCGTCACCGCGACCAGCACGAACGACCAGATGCCGAGCTGTCTGCGGGCCCGGCCGCGGAGCAGCACCAGCCCTGCGGAGGCGGCGGGCAGCAGCCAGAGCATGTACTGCGGGCTGAGCACCTTGTTGGTCACCAGGAAGGCGGCCACGGTCGCCAGCACCAGCCAGACGATGGTCTCCTCGGTCCGCTCGCCGTCAGGGAGACGGCGCCAGGCGAGCACCCACCAGACGATGACGAGCGCCCCGACGACCACCGAGGCGATCGTCGCCGCGAGGAGCAGCGCCTCGACCGTCGGGCCGCTGATGTCGTAGGCCTTCCACTCGGTGTAGTCGATCGCGTAGCCGCTCGCCGGGCCGCCGTGGCCCCACCGGAACATCGCCGGGGTCGCGAAGACCGACTCGATCTGGAGACCTCGCTCGCTCTGGTAGCTCAGCGGCGTCCAGAGCCGGTCCCAGCCACCGAGGACGAGGCTCAGGCCGGCCAGCGCGATACCGGTGGCGACGACGGTCAGGATGACCCCTCGGCGGGCGGCGCGGTTCGCCGCGAGCGCGGGGATGACCAGGATCGGCCAGTACTTCGCGCCTGTCGCGAAGGCCGCGAACGCCGCCGCCACTCTCGGCCTCCGGGCCGCGTAGAGCACCGCCAGACCGACCATGATCCCGGGGAAGAGGTCGAAACGGGCGTACGCCGTCGCCCCCAGCGCCGGGACGGCGGCCAGCCACAGCGCCTCGGCGCCCGAGACCCCGAACCTCGGGTGCTCCCCGCGGCGGTTGCGCACGATGAGCAGCATGAAGAGCAGATCGGTCAGCGCGGCCATCACCAGCACCGCCACGATGTAGGCATCGCCGCCGAGGCGGAGCAGGTCGATCGCCGCGTACGGGATCCAGAGCAGCAGCAACGCCGGCACCGGATACTCGACCAGCGTCCCCGCCACCCCGTCCGCAGCCATGGCGTCCAGACTGTCGCGGTAGTAGTTGACGTCGCCCACGACGCCCCACTCCAGGCCCCACCAGCCGAACCAGCCCTCGGCTGCGGCCGGGAAGCCGTAGAGGACCACCACCCATCCCCGGGTCACCAGCCATGCCAGGGTGACCAGGAGATATCGCCGAGAGAACGTGATCACCCCGGGATCATAGGCAGGTTATGGCAAGGTGAGCGCCGTGTAGGCGGCCTCCGCGAGCCGATTCCCGGGGGTCCCGGCCGGTGCGTTGCGCAGGTAGTCATGAGTCGCCCCGTCGTATCGGATATGGCCCCCGCTCATGACGGTCACGTGGGTAGCGTCCTCAGCGAGGTCTGCGACATCGTGGGTCGACATGAGCACGTTGACACCGCGGTCAGCGATCTTGGTGAGGATGTCGCGGAACGTACGCCGCTGGGTCGGGTCCATCCCGGCAGTCGGCTCGTCGAGCAGCAGCACGCGGCTCCGATGGATCGTTGCGGACGCGACCCCGAGCCGGCGAAGCTGTCCGCCGGAAAGCGACTTCGCCTTCTTGTCGGCCTCGTTTGTCAGGTTAACCGTGGCGAGTGCGTCGATCGAGGCCGCCCATGCTTCATGCCGGCTCATACCCTTGAGCCAGCCCGTGTAAGAGACCTGTTCGCGCGCGGTCAGACCGGTCATCGCGGTGACATTCTGCGGCATCCATGACACGTGACGTCGGAAGTCCCTTGACTTCGACGGGATGTCGTCGACTGAGACGAGCCCTCGCCTTGGGTAGGTCACCGAGGCGCCGAGGCGAAGCAATGTCGACTTTCCGGCACCGTTCGGTCCCAGCAGGATCGTGAGACCGTCGGGAAGGTCATAGCTGAGGCCGTAGAGTACGTCGGAGGCCCACGGTCGGTAGCGGTAACTGATTGTTTCGAAGTGCAGGGTCATGGCAGTTTCCTTGCAGTGAGAAAGGTCAGGAGTACACCGAGTGTGATCGCGCCCACGGCAGTGATCGTCGCGTGTGGCGCGTCGATCGGGAGACCAGTGATTGCCCATGGGAAGTACTCGACGGGAGTGCGACGGCCGACCAGGATCACAACGAACACCCAACCAGTGGCGACAACGATCCCCCCTCGCGCGATAAACGACCTTGCGATGAGCATTAGGCCGGTGAGGAAGAGCGTGTTTCGGGCGAGGACCAACGCTTCCCCAATATGGGTGGCTGCGTACGCTGTGCCGGCGATGATGAGGGCCGCAGCAACCGCGGACGTGATCAAGAATGTATCCATCGCCGAGACGGGGCGGATCGCGGTGATCTCGGCCTCCGGGAGCCGGGAGTCAAGGCAGAACGCGAGGGCCGAGGCCAGGACGAGTGGTGCAAACGTCAGCACCGGGACTGTCTGGTGACTCACTGTCCATGAGACGAGCGATGCGCTGACATCGGTGAAGAGCCAGGCGGCGAGGGCGATGACGATCAGGCCGAGTCCCAGGACCTGCACGACCTGACGTGCCTTGATCCACCACGTCATGCGGCGTCCTCGCAGGCAGTCTTCTTGATCTTCTGGTACCACGCCCGCTGCACCCGGTCGGGCTTCGTGGAGACTGTCTTCACCGTCTTCATCAGGTCGCTGTGCTGCTTGCGGGTGTAATAGGGATCCTCGCCTGCGTAGGACTCGAAGGTGCGGGTGATGCCGAGCTTCTCGCCCAGCCACAGTTGGGCGACCCGGTAGGCAAGGTGATCGTCCGCGTCGCACCCGAATCGAACCTCCTCGATGAGCAGGGGTCCAGCAGCCGAACCGCTTTTCTGTCCCTGAAGCAGGAAGGCGTACCGCGTTCCGCCGATCGCTGGGGGATCGAAGCGACCGTAAATGCTTCGCTCGATGACGGTGTCAGGCATGGTGGTCGTCACGCCGTACGCGGTGAGCACATCGTAGGCCGAGTCCACTGTTCGACGGATCTCATCGAGGTCTCCGCTCGCCTGCTTGGGAATACATACTTTCGGCCGGTCGCCCGCGCACTTGAGCGGGACGTTACCCGCGTTCAGGGTCGGGTTGTAGCTCCAATCGTTGACGATCGAATAGCTGGTGTAGGTCGAAGCCAGGATCAGTGTTCCGCCAGTGACGAGCGTGACGAGCTTCGGAAGCCGACTCCAGAGCAAGGCAACTGCTGTGACCAGTCCCACGGTGGGGAGGCCCTGCGCAACCATTGACTCGACGGTGGCTGACTCGCCGAATCCAGGTCCGTCCAGGTAGTAGCCGCTCATGTGGCGCACGAACATGGGATCGACGGCAATTGTCACTGCGACCACATAGAACACGGTGCACGCCAGAACAGGTGCCGCGATGATCGGATTGACTCTCTGCCCGAGCGTAAAGCCGATTATGGCCCACGCTGCGGACAGCACAAGACCGAGGAACAGGGGCGGCAGACTGTCCCAGGTTGGCATCGTCGGTCGCTCCACGAAGGCGGCGACGACTGGCACCAGGAACATGAGCCATGCTGTCGCGACGACGGGGAGCAGAGTGGTCGCGATGACGGTCGCGGGCTGCCGAAGTGGAGCGATCAGCCAGACTCCGTCGTGCCTAAGACGGGAACCTTGCCACGCTCCGGTCGCGGCAGCGAGGCCGTAGGCGACGGGATACACCGTCGCGATCGGGGCCGCGACGAGCAACGGCGCTGATGCAATTGGAACGTAGAGAACTTGATCTCGACCATTGACGATGTAATAGAACGCCGCCGCGGCTATGGCGATCGGGAGGATCGGCAGAGCAGCAGAGGAACGAAGTAGCGCGCGGAAACGCATGCGGATCTTTCATGTTCGCGCGGGACGTCGGCCGAGCACGGCAAGTCGGGCTAGACCGACGTCCCGGGTTGTCCGAGAGTGGTGTGGGCTAGTCGGCGAGGGAAGTGTCCACGCCAACCCAACTGACGTGCAGGAGACCGTCATTGTCGGTGCCGGACGTGCCTACCCGCGGAGTCTTGAAATAGTAGGAGTAAGTCCCACTCGTTAGGTTGGTCCACTCGCCGATGCTTCGAGTCGTATTGTCCCTGAAGCACGCGACGTACGTCTTCGTGCCGTAATGCACGTCGGGTGCGGCAGTAATGTCGCGCCACACCCGGACGTCAGCTTCCTGCTGCTGACCGTAACCCTGGACCTCGCAGTCCTGCCATTTGATCTGGGTGTACGGACCGGTGTCGCTCCAGCGCCGAGACTCACCGACGCCATCCGACCAGCCCGAGATGTAGCCGGTCCAGTTCGCCATGGCGGCGGGAGCCGTCACAGCGATGATCGCTGCACCAGCGGCGACAGCGCAGGCACCCTTCCTGATGCCGCGGCGAGGAAGAACACTTCGCATCGAGTCACTCACTTTCGTTAGGTGGGTATTGCCCGGACGGACCCTAGTGCTTTACCTATGCGTCGGATCGTGTTCCAAAGAAAGTGGCTCGGCTTTAACCAAACCGATACCCTCATGGGGATAGTTGCCGTGGCATGCAGGAGGTCGAACAGCAGGAAATCTTGGCTGAGCCGGGCGGTCCGGGACGTGCCGACGCGCCGTCGCTGGATGACGGAGGAGTCGGTCGCAACTATCGCGCGCCATCGATCAGATGAAGCTGAGAACCGAGGCCGCGGTACGGGTCTCGACGGCCAGCCTCAAGTTCGGCGGCGATGCAGTCGGCGATCGTTGCCGGGTCGGGCATCTCGCCTGCTGCCGCGCAGTCGGTCAGCAAGCGGACGCTGTACAAGCACTCGATCTCGAGATCCGGGTCCTCGCACCAAGCGGTGACGTCGTCCGAGTGTGCGCCTTTGCGTCGGCGTCCAGCCCGTTGACGTAGGTCGTCGCGTCGAACGCGGCGAGCGTCTGTTTCCACTGCCGAAGGAGGCCAGGCCGGTAGGCGAGCGTCTCCCCGTTGCGGAAGATGATCGACAGGATGCCGCCTCTGGCGCCCTCGCTCGCCAGTCTCGCGCCGGCGGCTGTCGCGTCGTCGTCCAGATACGTCAACAGGCCGTGTGCTGTCATCAGGTCGTGTGCTGTCATCAGGTCGTAGGTTCGCTCGCGGAAGAGCCGGTCAAGATCGTCAAGGGTGCCCTGAAGGGTCCGGACCGCCACGCCGTGCTCGTTCGCCGCGACAGTATGGGTATCGAGGAGTGGTCGCGACGGGTCTCCTCCCCAGGTGACGGCGGCTCCGCGCGGCCGCCAGATGGATGGCCTGGTTGCTCTGGCCGCCTCCCACCTCCAGCACATTTCTTACCGCCGCGGTGTGATCCAGCAGCTGGTGATGGATGGCCTGCTGCCGTACGACGTTTGCGCAGGTTGCCCAACCGATCGACCACGGGCCTCGATGTCGCTGAGCGAGGTCATGCCGCGGAGCCGGTCAGCGGGGCAGGCCGCTGGCGCGCCAGGCGTTCGGGCCAGGGTGGAGCGGCGTACGCAGCTGGGGGGTGGCCCAGAGGGAGCGCTCCTTCTTCTTCGGGGACTCGCCCGTCGACCCCATCGCCGCGAAGACGGCCACGATCGCGGCTACGTCCTCGGGGGTGGCGTTCTGGTCGATGACCTTGAGCAGGGGCTTCTGCTCTTCGTTGTCGGTCATATCCGTGACCACCTTTCGGTTCTTTGATTGCCTTACGTCGGGTTTTCGCCGAGTTGGCGCAATCCGGTCCTCGCTCGCTCGCTTCGCTTCGCTGCGGTCCGTTTGCGCCGACTCGGCGCTATCCGCTCTTCGCCGACCCCTCGCTTCGCTTCGGGGTCGACTCAGAGCGGGATGTTCCCGTGCTTCTTCGCGGGCAGCGTCTCGCGCTTGGTGCGCAGGAGCCGGAGCGCGCGGGTGACCTCGGCGCGGGTCTCGTGCGGCGGGATGACCGCGTCGACGTAGCCACGCTCGGCGGCGATGTAGGGGTTGGCGAGAGTGGTCTCGTACTCGTCGATGAGCTCGGCGCGCTTGGCCTCGACGTCGCCACCGGCGGCCTCCACCTCGGCCAGGGTGCGGCGGTGGACGATGTTGGCCGCGCCCTGGGCACCCATGACCGCGATCTGGGCGGTGGGCCAGGCGAGGTTGATGTCGGC
>NZ_JBHVKJ010000046.1:0-45317 GCF_042798275.1 Nocardioides sp. NPDC057767
GGTCATGACGAGCCGACTCGGCAGGGAATCGGGTCAGAACGAGCCGACTCGCGCGTCGTGGGGGTGGCTGATGTGATGCGTCGCACGCACTGGGTGACAGAATCGGACACATGGCCGATCGCAGCGCTCCCGACCAGCCCGCCAAGGGAAAGGTCCTCGTCGTCGATGATGATGCCTCGCTGAGCGAGATGCTGGCCATCGTGCTGAGACAGGAGGGTTTCGACTCGCAGCTGGTCGCCCGCGGTGACCTGGCGCTGCCTGCGTTCCACGACTACAAGCCCGACGTGGTGCTGCTGGACCTGATGCTTCCCGGCATGGATGGCATCGAGGTGTGCAAGCAGATCCGTAAGGAGTCGGGCGTGCCGATCGTCATGCTCACCGCGAAGGGCGACACCGTCGACGTGGTCGTCGGGCTGGAGTCGGGGGCCGACGACTACGTGGTGAAGCCGTTCAAGCCCAAGGAGCTGATCGCCAGGATCCGAGCCCGGGTCCGTAGGCACGGCGAGTCGCTGCCCGAGGTCCTCGAGATTGGAGACCTCACCATCGACGTCGCCGGCCACCAGGTGACCCGCGAGGGAGAGCAGATCCAGCTCACCCCGCTGGAGTTCGACCTGCTCGAGTGTCTGGCCCGCAAGCCCCACCAGGTCTTCTCCCGTGAGGTGCTGCTGGAGCAGGTGTGGGGCTACCGCCACGCCGCCGACACCCGGCTGGTCAACGTGCACGTCCAGCGACTTCGCTCCAAGGTCGAGCACGACCCGGAGAACCCCGAGATCGTCGTCACCGTGCGCGGCGTCGGCTACAAGGCAGGGCCCGTGTGACACTCCAGCAGGTCGCCCGTGCAACCGCCCGGACGCCCAAGAAGCTCCTGACCACCTGGCGCCGGTCGATCCAGACCCGTGTCGTGGTCTACACCGTGCTGCTCACCGCAGCCGCGGTCAGCCTGGTCGGGATGATCCTGCTCGACCAGATCGGCGACGAGCTCGTCCAGGACCGGGTCGCAGCGGCGAAGGCGGAGGCCTCCGAGGAGCTCTCCGCGGCCCGCTCCAGCATCGCGGAGACCTCGGGCGCCAACGGTGGCACCCCGCTGCAGCGCAACGACCTGGGTGACCCGATCATCCAGCGCAGCCTCTCCCGGGGCTACGGCGTGGTCATGGCCGGACCGGTGACGTCGACCTCCGGCCGGATCAGCGACGACGGGGTCGAGTGGACACCCGGTGTGGACGTACGCAGCGTCCCGCGGGCCCTGGAGGACCGGTTCCAGACGATCCGCGCCGAACCGGCCTGGACCTACACCCGGATCTCCTACGACGACGGCGAGCGGTCCTCGACCCCTGGCATCGTGATCGGGTCGCAGCTGGAGCTCCACGACGACACCTACAACATCTACTTCCTGTTCCCGATGGACCAGGAGCAGGAGACGCTCGGCGTGATCACCCGCGGGCTGCTGGCCGCCGGCGCGATCCTGATCCTGCTGATCGGCTTCGGCAGCTGGATCGTGACCCGCCATGTCGTCACGCCCATCCGGATCGCCCGCCGGACCGCGGAGCGGCTCGCCGCGGGCCGCCTCGAGGAGCGGATGGTCGTGCACGGCGAGGACGACCTCACCGGCCTGGCGATCTCGTTCAACCAGATGGCCAGCGGCCTGCAGAACCAGATCCGGCAGCTCGAGCACCTCTCCCGGGTCCAGCGACGGTTCAGCTCGGACGTCTCCCACGAGCTGCGTACGCCGCTGACCACCGTCCGCATGGCCAGCGACGTCCTCCACGAGGCCAGGGACAGGTTCGACGCGCCGACGGCCCGGGCGGCCGAGCTGCTGCAGACCGAGCTGGACCGGTTCGAGACGCTTCTGAGCGATTTGCTCGAGATCAGCCGCTTCGACGCCGGAGCCGCGGTGCTCGACCTCTACGACACCGACCTGACCGCGCTGGCCCAGGCCGTCGTGGAGGCGCACGAACCGCTGGCCGACAAGCGCGACATCGAGCTGAAGGTGGTCGCCCCGGACCACCCGTGCATCGCCCAGGTCGACCATCGCCGCGTCGAGCGGATCGTACGCAACCTGGTGGCCAACGCCACCGACCACGCGCTCGTGGGGCAGACCGTCACCATCCGGGTCGACAGCGACGAGCACGCAGCCGCGCTGACGGTGCGCGATCACGGTGTCGGGCTCGCCCCGGGGGAGACCGCCCTGGTCTTCAACCGGTTCTGGCGGGCCGACCCCGCCCGTGACCGCTCCAGCGGCGGCACCGGCCTCGGCCTGTCGATCTCGCTCGAGGACGCCCACCTCCACGGCGGCTGGCTGCAGGCCTGGGGTCGCCCGGACCAGGGGGCGCAGTTCCGGCTCACGCTCCCGCGCTACGCCGGGGCCGCGCTGCGACACAGCCCGCTCCCGCTGGTCCCTGCAGATGCCCGCGACACCCTGGAGGCATCGTGAGATCGTTCTTCGCCATCATCCTGACCGCGGTCGCGCTCCTCGCCTCGGCGTGCTCGAGCGTGCCCGACTCCGGTCCCGTGCAGCGCGTCGACCTGGCCGCCCCGGACGCTCAGGAGGAGGTCATCCCCTACAACCCAGGTGCCCCACGCGCGGGCGCGTCCCCGGGCGAGATCGTCGACGGCTTCCTGGACGCCATGAAGGCCACCCCGATGAGCACGGCCTATGCCCGCCGTTATCTCACCAAGGACGCGGCGATGAACTGGGCGCCGGCCGGCCGCACCCTGGTCTACGGCGAGCTCGGCAGCCACGTCGGCTCCTCGCCGCGGGTGTCGGTGGAGCTGGAGGACGCCGGCTGGCTCGACGAGCGTGGTGTGTGGCGCGGTGGGCTGGCCGCCTCGCAGGCGATCCTCGACTTCGAGCTCACCCGCACCGAGGGCGAGTGGCGGATCAGCTCGGCACCGGACGCCCTGGTCGTCGAGGAGGACTGGTTCCTGACCCACTTCGCGCGCAGCAACCTCTACTACGTCGAGCCGACCGGTCACACCCTGGTGCCGGAGCCGATCTTCGCTCCCAAGGGCACCTCCTACGCCACCACCCTTGTCTCCAGCCTGCTGAGCGGCCCGGGAGAGGAGGAGCAGGGCGTGATCCGCAGCGCGCTCCCGGCCGCGGCGGACGAGCCCCGCTCGGTCGACGTACGCGACGGGGTCGCCGAGGTCGACCTGGCCGGTGACCTGGGCGACCTCAGCTCCGAGGACCTCCAGCTCATGGGCGCCCAGCTGGCCTGGACCCTGCGCCAGGACGCCAGCGTGGAACGCATCCGGCTCACGATCGACGGCGAGCCGGTGGTGCTGCCGGGCTACGGGGAGACGTTCAGCGTGGACAGCGGCGGAGGCTACGGCCCCAACGGCACCTCGGCCAGGGTCGATCTCTATGCGCTGCGTGACGGCGCCCTGGTGACCAGCACCGGTGAGAACGGCGACCCGTGGGTGCCGGTCCTCGGCGGTTGGGCGGACTCGCACGGCGTGACCGACGTCGCCGTCGACGCCTCCAACTCGAGCGCTGCCGCGATCACCGCCGACCGCACCGGCGTCCTCGTCGGAAAGCTGGCCAGCGACGGAGAGGTCACCCAGGCTCCGGTGCGTGGCACCCGGTTGCTCAGGCCATCCTGGGACCTCGCCGGCCGGCTGTGGCTGGTCGACAAGGACTCGACCGGCGCCCGGGTGATGTACGTCGACGGCGACCGCCGCGTCCGCGTCGCCATCCCGGGGGTCACCGGTGAGAACGTGACCCGGTTCCTGGTCTCGCGCGACGGCACCCGATTCGTCGCGGTGATCGACGGCGTGTCCTCGGACCGGATCGTCGTCAGTCGGCTGCAGGCGAGCTCCAAGGGGCAGATCACCGCCGGGACGTCGGCGATCCTGCTACCGCATCCGGATTCGGCGACCATGCGGGTCACCGACATCGCCTGGACCTCGCCGACCACGATCGTCGCGGTGCAGCAGATCAGCTCGACCGCGCTCTTCCAGTCGGTCTCGCTCGACGGCGCGCCCAGCGGTGAGCGCTACACGCTCAGCGACCGGGTCACCGGCGTCGTCGGCTCCCCGGTCGCCTCGGCCCGCCTCTACGCCGTCTCCGGCACCACCCTGCTGGACCCGCTCGACCGGTTCGACCTCGGCATGCCGTCGAACATCTCCGACGTCACCTATCAAGGCTGACTCTCCACAGCGTCATCCACAGGTACGCAGCACCCGGTTGCCCCGTGGCAGCCTCCCTGGTCGACTCGCCCCATGAGCCTTCGAGCCGACCTCGCCGACGCCTGGCACGACCTGGTCGTCGGCGGTCGCTGCATCGGCTGCGAACGACCGGGCCGCCTGCTCTGCCGCGACTGCCACGCCGTGCTCCCCGACCGCGCCCGGTCGAGCCCACCGAGCCCGGCGCCGCCGGGCATCGTGCCGGCCTTCGCGGCGGGGCCCTACGAGGGCACCCTCAAGCAGCTCGTCATCGGGCTCAAGGAGCACCAGCTCCTCGGCCTGCGCCGGCCGCTGGCCGGGCTGCTCGCGCTCTCGGTCCTCGAGGCGATGGCGCAGACCGGCGCCGGTCCCACGATCCTGGTGCCGGTCCCGTCGCGACCGGCCTCGGTGCGGGAGCGCGGTCTGGACAGCACCGCGGCGATCACCCGCCGGGCAGCCGCGATGCTGAGGCAGCACGGGGTCGGCGTACGCCACCACCGGCTGCTGCGCACCAGACCAGGAGTCGCGGACCAGGCCGGCCTCGACTCGGGGCAGCGACGGGCCAACCTGGACGGGTCGATCAGCTGCCCGGCGTCCGGCATCCGGACACTTGCCAGGACCTTCCCGCGGGCGAGGTTCATCGTCTGCGACGACGTGATCACCACCGGCGCGACCGCGCGGGAGGCTCAACGAGCGCTGGAATCGGTCGGTCTGGAGGTGTCGGCGATCGCGACCGTCGCGGCCACCCAGCGTCGGTCTCGCGTTCAAATGTAGGAAACCGCCATGTAATTCTGTTGAAGGCCTTTCATGGTGAACATCGGCGAACTACCGTCACTACATGGAGTCCGCCTGGGTCCGTGGTTGCGTCGCAGAGAGGTCCGCATTGCGGGCATCCGAGCGGCAAGCCGATGCCAGTCGCAGGCGAAACGGTCCACGTAACCCTGGAGACAGGGGATCACGGTGCGGCTTAGAGATAAGTCCTGCCCCTGCCCTCCCGTCAGATACGGGAACCAGCAGGGAGAAGGTGGAGTGGCACCAAGCTGCTAAGCCTCTGCAGGCGGTTGTGGGGTCGAAGACCAGGTCGGCCGGGCGGACTCCGTACCCCGGAGGTCACATGCGCTGACCATCCGGGATTCCGCCAACCCCGAAACACCGGGAGGTACCCATGGAAGTTGTCGTCACGGCCCGCAATGCCGAGGTCTCAGACCGCTATCGCGCTCACGTAGCAGAGAAGCTCGCGAAGCTCGAGAAGCACGACCACCGCATCATCAGAATCAACGTGGAGGTCGACAACGAGCCCAACCCGCGCCAGCACAAGGGCGCCGTACACGTCGAGCTCACTGCGTACTCGAAGGGTCCGGTCATCCGGGCCGAGGCGTGTGCCGAGGACAAGATGGGGGCGCTGGACCTGGCTGTCGACAAGATGGCATCCCAGATGCGCCGCGCCGCTGACCGCCGCAGGGTCCACCGCGGCCGTCGTACGCCGGTTTCCGTGGGACAGGCGCTGGCGGGCATCGAGCCCGACGGCCTGGCCACGACGTCCGAGTCGGAGCAGTTCGAGGAGGAGGAGATCCGGGAGCACCAGGTCGGACCGATCACCGTGACGGGGGAGGGGCCCTTGGTGGTCCGGGAGAAGACGCACACCGCGGAGCCGATGACGCTCGACCAGGCCCTCTACGAGATGGAGCTGGTCGGCCACGACTTCTACCTCTACATCGACAAGGACTCGACGAGGCCCTCGGTCGTCTACCGCCGGAGGGGATACGACTACGGGGTGATCGCGCTCAACCGGGCAGACCTCGTCTGAAGGCTGCCCTGAAGGCAGCGCACAAGCACGTCGGCCGGGACTTTTCCATCCCTCAGATGGATGAGTCCCGGCCATTCCCTCATGTGTCATGGGATACGTGCCATGATGCATTCGTGTCATCTACATCTGGTGCCGATCGTGAGCCGGTCCGCGTCTTGGTTGTCGACGACCAGGAACTCTTCCGAAGGGGACTGGTCGCGCTGCTGGCGAGCGAGCCCGGGATCGAGGTCATCGGCGAGGCGACCAACGGCATCGAGGGCACCGAGCGAGCTGCGGCTTCGGCTCCCGACGTCGTGCTCCTCGACGTACGCATGCCCAAGCAGACCGGTCTGGAGGCGTGCGTCGCCATCAAGGAGGCCGTTCCCTCGGCCAACATCATCATGCTGACCGTCTCCGACGAGGAGGCCGACCTCTACGACGCGGTCAAGGCCGGCGCGATGGGCTACCTCCTCAAGGACTCCTCGATCGACCAGGTCGCCCAGGCGATCCGCGTGGTCGCCGACGGCCAGTCCCTGATCAGCCCGTCCATGGCGGTCAAGCTGATGGAGGAGTTCAAGCAGATGTCGCGGCCGGACCGCTCCCCGGTCCCCGGTCCCAAGCTCACCGATCGCGAGCTGGAGGTCCTCGGCCTGGTCGCCAAGGGCCTCAACAACCGCGAGATCGCCAAGCGGCTGTTCATCTCCGAGAACACCGTCAAGAACCACGTACGCAACATCCTGGAGAAGCTCCAGGCCCACTCGCGCATGGAGGCGGTCATGTACGCCGTGCGCCAGAAGCTCCTCAACGTCGACTGAGCTGCTAGGTTGGCGCCAGCGTCGCGTGCCGGTGACAGACCGTGTCAGGCATGGAGGCGCCGGACACGAAGGAGATCGACATGATGTTGTCGTCCCCTTCGCCCTCGCGTGACTGAGGGCGAGAAGACCAGGCTGATCGCCTGGGCAGATGAGATGCGGCGGGTCCACGACCGGCTGCGCACGGCACTGCGAGTGACGCAGGAGGCCAACGCCGCGGGAGATCCCGCCGAACCCGCGGCTCGCGAGCTGATGCTGTTCTGCCATGGGTTCTGTGCGGCCCTGACCGGCCACCACGAGGGTGAGGACCGCTCGCTGTTCCCCGCGATCGCCCGAGCCCATCCCGAGCTGCGCGAGACCATCCGCCAGCTCGAGCAGGACCACTCCATGATCGGGCATCTTCTCGGCGGCCTCCAGGCCGCCGTCGATCGGGCCGCCACCTCCGAGGACCTCCGCAAGCACCTCGACGGCATCTCGGCGATCATGGAGTCCCACTTCCGCTTCGAGGAGCGAAAGCTGTTGAGCGTGCTCCAGGCCCTCGAGCTGGACGCGGACGTGGGCGAGGTCTTCGGCCCGCTGTGACTCGGGATCGGGCGGCGGAGCCGGTTCCGGACGGGAGTTGTCCGGAACCGGCTCTAGAGTCGGACGCGTGCCCCGCTCTCAGACACTCAGCCGCTCCCAGGCCCGCCGGATCGCGCTGGCGGCGCAGGGCTTCGCCGACAAGCCCCACACCACGCCCACGATGCGTACGTTCCAGCGCACCCTGGAGCGCACCGGGGTCCTCCAGGTCGACTCGGTCAACGTCTTGCAGCGCGCGCACTACATGCCGCTCTACAGCCGGATGGGGGCGTACGACACCGGGCTCCTGCACCGTGCCAGCCGGGGCCGTCGGGACCGGCGGATGGTCGAGTACTGGGCTCACGTGCAGGCGTTCATGCCGGTCGAGCTGTGGCCGCACATGCAGTGGCGGATGGACCACTACCGTGCCCAGAAGGGCTCCAAGTGGTGGGGGAGCGTGCCGGACGGGATGAAGGAGAAGGTGCTGGCGCTCGTCGCCGAGCAGGGGTCGCTCACCGCTCGCGAGGCGGCCAAGGCACTCGACGACGCCGGCCCGCAGACCAAGGACCACTGGGGCTGGAACTGGTCCGACTCGCGCAAGACCCTCGACATCCTCTACATGTTCGGCGAGCTGGCGATCTCCCACCGCAACGACCAGTTCGAGGTCGCCTACGACCTGCCCGAGCGCGTCATCCCGCGGGTCCACCTGGACGCGCCGGCGCCGTCGAAGGAGGAGGCCCACCGCGAGCTCGTACGCCGCGCCGCGAGGTCCCACGGGGTCGGCACCGCCAAGGACATCGCCGACTACTTCCGGATGCGCGTGGACGACACGACGCGCGCACTGAACGAGCTCATCGACGCCGGCGAGGTGGAGCCGGTGGTGGTCGAGGGCATCCGCAAGCAGGCGTACCTCTTCGTAGGGTCGCGTCTGCCGCGCCGCATCGACGCCCGCGCCCTGCTGAGCCCGTTCGACCCGCTGGTCTGGGAGCGGGAGCGCACCGAGGCGCTGTTCGACTTCTTCTACCGGATCGAGATCTACACGCCGGCCCCGAAGCGGATCCACGGCTACTACGTGCTGCCGTTCCTCCTCGGCGAGCACATCGTCGGCCGGGTCGACCTCAAGGCCGACCGCAAGAGCGGGATCCTCCAGGTCAAGGGTGCCTTCGCCGAGCCGCACGCCCCGGTGGAGACGGCAGTGGAGCTGGCCGCGGAGCTCGAGCGGCTCGCCGGCTGGCTGGGCCTGGACGCCATCGCGGTCGACTCCAAGGGCGACTTGGCGCCGCTCCTTGCGCCGTTGGTGTGAGCAGGCGACCGGCAGGTGGGTAGAGTGACCGTGCTATCTGTCTGCCGCTAGTAGGAGCCCGCCACCGTGGCAATTCTCGACAAGATCCTTCGCCTCGGCGAGGGCAAGATCCTTCGCGAGCTCGAGGCCATCTCGAAGGCCGTCAACGCGATCGAGGACGAGTTCGTCGCGATGAGCGATGACGAGCTGCGCGGGATGACCGACGAGTTCAAGCAACGCCTGGAGAACGGCGAAGACCTCGACGACATCATGGCCGAGGCGTTCGCCACCGTCCGTGAGGTCACCAGGCGCGTTCTCGGCCAGCGTCACTACGACGTGCAGATCCAGGGCGGCGCGGCCCTCCACCTCGGCAACATCGCCGAGATGAAGACCGGTGAGGGCAAGACCCAGACGGCGGTGCTCCCGGCCTACCTCAACGCGCTGGCCGGCAAGGGCGTCCACGTCGTCACGGTCAACGACTACCTGGCCAGGTACCAGTCCGAGGTCATGGGCCGCATCTACGGCTTCCTCGGCCTCACCGTCGGCGTGATCCTGCCGCAGATGACCCCGGCCCAGCGCCGCGAGGCCTACAACTGCGACATCACCTACGGCACCAACAACGAGCTCGGCTTCGACTACCTGCGCGACAACATGGCCTCCTCGATGGCCGACCTGGTCCAGCGCGGACACTTCTTCGCGATCGTCGACGAGGTCGACTCGATCCTCATCGACGAGGCCCGTACGCCGCTGATCATCTCGGGCCCGACCGAGGACGACGTGAAGTGGTACGACGAGTTCGCCACGATCGCCAAGTCGCTGACCAAGGACGTCGACTACGAGGTCGACGAGAAGAAGCGCACCATCGCGGTTCTCGAGCGGGGCATCACCCGGGTCGAGGACCACCTCGGCATCGAGAACCTCTACGAGGCGGTCAACACGCCGCTGATCTCGTTCATGAACAACTCGATCAAGGCCAAGGAGCTCTTCCGCCGCGACAAGGAGTACGTCGTGGCCAACGACGAGGTCCTGATCGTCGACGAGCACACCGGTCGCATGCTCGCCGGCCGCCGCTACAACGACGGTCTGCACCAGGCGATCGAGGCCAAGGAGGGTGTGAAGGTCCGCGAGGAGTACCAGACCCTCGCGAGCATCACCCTGCAGAACTACTTCCGCCTCTACGAGAAGCTCTCCGGCATGACCGGTACGGCGATGACCGAGGAGTCGGAGTTCGACAAGATCTACAAGCTCGGCGTGGTCCCGATCCCGACCAACAAGCCGATGATCCGCAAGGACCAGCCCGACCTCGTCTACCGGACCGAGGTCGCCAAGTACGAGGCCGTCGCCGACGACCTCGTCGAGCGGCACAAGAAGGGCCAGCCGGTGCTGGTCGGCACCGTCTCGGTGGAGAAGTCCGAATACCTCGGCAACATCCTCAAGAAGCGCGGCGTCCCGCACACCGTCCTCAACGCGAAGTACCACGCCGACGAGGCGAAGATCGTCGCGATGGCCGGCCACAAGGGCGCGGTCACGGTGGCCACCAACATGGCCGGTCGAGGCACCGACATCATGCTCGGTGGCTCCGTCGACTTCCTCGCCGACCAGGAGCTCCGCAAGCAGGGCCTGGAGCCCACCGGCGAGACCGCCGAGGCCTACGAGAAGGCCTGGGCGCCGACGGTCGAGCGGCTCAAGGCGCAGGTCGCAGCCGAGCACGAGGAGGTCACCAAGCTGGGTGGTCTCTACGTCCTCGGCACCGAGCGCCACGAGTCCCGGCGTATCGACAACCAGCTGCGCGGTCGTTCCGGCCGTCAGGGTGACCCGGGCGAGTCCCGCTTCTACCTGTCGCTGGAGGACGACCTGATGCGCCTGTTCAAGGGCGAGTGGGTCGACCGCATCCTGACCACGCTGAAGATCCCTGACGACGTGCCGATCGAGGCCAAGTCGGTGACCAAGTCGATCGCCAACGCGCAGACCCAGGTCGAGGGCCAGAACTTCGAGTCCCGCAAGAACGTCCTCAAGTACGACGACGTCATGGACCGCCAGCGCAAGGTGATCTACGCCGAGCGCCGCGAGGTGCTCGAGGGCGCCGACCTCGAGGAGCAGATCCGCGGCTTCATCGACGACGTCGTCGAAGGCATGGTCACCGGGGCGACCCAGGAGTACGCCGAGGAGTGGGACCTCGACCAGCTGTGGACCGACCTCAAGCAGATCTGGCCGGTCTCGGTCGAGCCGAAGTACCTGATCACGAAGGCCGGCGGCAGCAAGGACGACCTCGACCGCCAGGATCTCATCGAGTTCCTCAAGAAGGACGCCCAGGAGGCCTACGACCGCCGCGAGGAGGAGATCGGCTCCGAGGGCATGCGCGAGGTCGAGCGCCAGGTCGTGCTCTCGGTGCTGGACCGCAAGTGGCGCGAGCACCTCTACGAGATGGACTACCTGCGCGAGGGCATCGGTCTGCGGGCCTACTCGCAGCGTGACCCGCTGGTGGAATACCAGCGCGAGGGCTTCGACATGTTCACCGCGATGATGGATGGCATCAAGGAGGCCGCGGTGGGCTACCTGTTCAACCTGGAGGTCCAGGTCGAGCAGGCGGAGCCGGAGTTCCACTACCACGCCGACGGCACCCGTCATGCCGGTCCGATGCACGAGGGCGCGCTCGCCGAGCCGCCGGTCGGCGTCGGGCAGACCGGTGGCCTCCAGGACATCTCCGCCGCTCTGAAGGCCGAGGCGGCCAAGGCTTCGGCCAGCGCCCCGCAGATCACCGCGAAGGGCCTGCAGAAGCCGTCCGCGCCCAAGCACCTGGCCTTCTCCGGTCCGGACGAGCAGGGTCAGGCCGAGGCGCAGGGTGCCACCGTCACCAACACCGACGACCCCTACGCCAAGGTCGGTCGCAACGAGCAGTGCCCCTGCGGCTCGGGCAAGAAGTTCAAGCAGTGCCACGGCCGCCCCGGCGGCCCGACCGGCCTCACCACCCGCGTGAACGGCTGAGGTTTCCTCGGTCGAGTTCTCGTGGAGCGCTGTACGTACCGGGTACGTACAGCGCTCCACGCGTCTCTCCGGGCTGGTTCCGGACTAGTCGTAGCCCCCGAAGTTGAGCACCGTGCAGATCCAGCTCTCGCCGTTGCGCTCGAAACGGACCGCGAGCGCCCGCAGGCCGGCGCCGAAGCGGATCGTGACGGTGGCCTCGACGATGTCGTCGGAGACCTCGTAGACGTGGCAGCGGTGGACGCGGGGGCGGACCGGCTGGTTACGGCCGGTGCCGGGGTCGTACGCGCCTGAGCGCGCCGTGAGGCTGGCGCGGTACCTCAGCTCCGCGTAGACCTCCTTGGTCGTCCAGCGGACCAGCTGGCTCGCGGGACGGTCGCCGCCGACGACCTCGGCGGCCTTCTGGGCGAACTGCGGGACCCAGCCGCGCAGATGGCCGTTGGCCGGGACGATAGGGATCGGGGGCGAGAGGTCGCCGTCCTCGGCCTCGTCCGCCGGATCGTCGCCCCGTGGACGAGGCGGGTCCAGGCGTGGCTGGAGCTCGAAGCCCAACGTTCCTTGGACGTCGGCCAGGGGCACTGCTTCATGCGGAGGCCGAGGCGGTCTCGGCTCCTCTCCGGGATCGGGTTCCCGAGACGGTAGAGCGCTCATAGGAGCAAACTCCTTTCTTCGCAGTCAACCACCTCTTACCCGAATTGCGCGGCTCTAAACCGGCGGTTAGGGGAATGGGTCTGCTGTGACGAAAGGAGACAGAAGTGACCAGGGCTGCGGAAGCCTAGGTCGCCTGATCGTCGTAGGGCGGCTTCTCGCCGGCCAGGAGGGGCTTGGGCGCCTTGGCGCGGGCCTCTTCCTCCTCGATGTCGGCAAGGGCTTCCTGGATCTGCCTGCTGACGATGCGACGTGGGTCGAGGTCGCGCAGCTCCAGATCCTGATAGGCGGGCCCGAGCTCTCCGCGCAGGTCGTCCCGCGCGTTGTTGGCCAGGTTGCGTACCTGGTGGAGGAGGCGGGCGATCTGCCGTGCCATGTCGGGGATCTTGTCCGGCCCGAAGACCAGGATCGCGATCACGACGATGACGGCGAGCTCCGCGAAGCCGATGCCGAACACGGAGGTGAACCTACAGGCTCAGAGCTTGGAGGTGGGAGTGAGCCCCAGTTGCATGCCCGCGAGCCCGCGTCCGCGGCCCGAGATCGTACGCGCCACCTCGACCAGCACCTTGGCGGACTCCGCCGTCGGGTCGGCCTCCACGATCGGCTTGCCCGCGTCGCCCGCCTCGCGCAGCGTCTGCTCCAGCGGCACCTGGCCGAGCAGCGGCACCTTCGAGCCGAAGCGCTGGGAGAGGGTGTCGGCGACCCGCTGGCCGCCCCCGGAGCCGAAGACCTCCATCTTGGAGCCGTCGGGCAGGACGAGCCAGGACATGTTCTCCACGACGCCGACGACGCGCTGGTGCATCATCTCGGCCATCGTGCCGGCCCGCTCGGCCACCTCGGCGGCGGCCTCCTGCGGGGTGGTGACCACGACGATCTCGGCGTTGGGCAGGTGCTGGCCGAGCGAGATCGCCACGTCACCGGTGCCCGGGGGGAGGTCGAGCAGCAGCGCGTCGAGGTCGCCCCAGTAGACGTCGGAGAGCATCTGGACCAGGGCCCGGTCGAGCATCGGTCCGCGCCAGGCGACGACCTGGTCGCGGCGCGGCTTGAGCATCCCGATGGAGATCACCGAGACGCCCGAGGCGGTCGGGACCGGCATGATCAGGTCGTCGACCTGAGTCGGCCGGGAGTCGGCCACGCCCAGCATCGCCGGCACCGAGTGGCCGTAGATGTCGGCGTCGACGATGCCGACCTTGAGGCCCTGCTGGGCGAGCGCGACGGCCAGGTTGACCGTGACCGACGACTTGCCGACACCGCCCTTGCCCGATGCGATCGCGAAGACCTTGGTCAGCGAGCCCGGCTGGGCGAAGGGGATCTCCCGCTGTGCCTGACCGCCGGTGAGCCCGTTGCGCATCTCGGTGCGCTGCTCGTTGGTCATCACGCCGAGCTCGAGGTCGACGCCGGTGACGCCGTCGACCTTCTCCAGCGCTGCGGTGGTGTCTCGGTTGATCGTGTCCTTGAGCGGACAGCCCGCGACGGTCAGGAGGACCTTGACGCTGACCACACCTGCGTCGTCGATCGATACGGAGTCGACCATCCCCAGCTCGGTGATGGGACGTTTGATCTCCGGGTCCTGAACGGTCGCCAGGGCTGCGTTGACACGGTCGAGAAGCGGGCTACTCACGGTATGAAAGCCTACGTCGTGCGTGGGGACTCTCCAGCATCGCCCGAAGTCTGGTCGATCAGACCACGGTGTCGATCGCGCTCGTCGAGCTCCTCGAGGAGCAGGCGGAGCTCGGAGCGGAGGTAGTCGCGGGTGGCCACCTCGCCGAGGGCCATCCGCAGCGACGCGGTCTCGCGGGCGAGGAACTCCATGTCTGCCTTCGACTGGGCGGCGATGCGGCGGTCCTGCTCGGCGAGGACGCGGTCACGGTCCTCCTGGCGGTTCTGCGCGAGCAGGATCAGTGGCGCGGCGTAGGAGGCCTGCAGGCTCAGCGCCAGGGTCAGGAAGATGAACGGGAACTCGTCGAAGCGCCACTCCAGAGGCGCGAGGGTGTTCCAGGCGACCCAGATGAGCACGACCATCGTCATCCACGCGATGAACCGGGCGGTGCCCATGTAACGCGCGAAGCCTTCTGCGAAGGAGCCGAACACGTCGTCGCGGAGGGTCGGCTTCTTGAAGAGCGGGCGACGAAGCTCGCGGGGGGTGTCGAGGCGGCCGCGAGCGGCGCGTGCGTCAGCCACGGCGCACCATGTCGGGCGTGATCACCTTGTTCGGACGAGTGTCGGGACGGGTGTCCGGACGAGGCTCGGTGGCCGACTCGTGCCGGGCGAGCTTCTCCCGCCAGTTCTCCGGGAGCAGGTGGTCGAGCAGGTCGTCGACCGTCACCGCGCCGGCCAGGTGGCCGTTCTCGTCGACGACAGGCGCCGCCACCAGGTTGTACGTCGCCAGGTGGGCCGCGACCTGCTCGGTGCTGTCCTCGGGGCGCAGCGGCTCCAGGGACTCGTCGAGGGCGCCCGCGACCAGCGTCGACGGTGGCTCGCGCAGCAGCCGCTGGATGTGGGCGATGCCGAGGAACTTGCCGGTCGGCGTCTCCAGAGGAGGACGGCAGACGTAGACCAGGGCCGCCTGGGCCGGGGTGAGGTCGGGGTTGCGTACCAGAGCGAGGGCGTCGGCGATCGTCGCGTCGGGGCCGACGATGACCGGCTCGGGGGTCATCATCGAGCCGGCGGTGTCCTCCTCGTAGGACATCAGTCGGAGGACGTCCTTGGCGTCCTCGGGCTGCATCAGCTCGAGCAGCAGGGTGGCGGTCTCCTCGGGCAGCTCGGCGATGAGGTCGGCGGCGTCGTCGGGCGACATCTCCTCGAGCACGTCTGCGGCACGTTCGGAGTCCAGGGCCCGCACGATGGCGACCTGGTCGTCCTCGGGGAGCTCCTCGAGGACCTCGGCGAGGCGCTCGTCGTCGAGGGCGGCGATGACCTGGCGCTGACGCTCCGGAGGCAGCTCGTGGATCATCGTCGCCGCGTCGGCCGGGCGCATCTCGTGGATCGCCTGGACCAGGTGGGTCGCGGCCTGGGTGGGGGAGCGGCGGGCGAGGCCCTCCACGTCGTCCCACTCGACCACATGGGTCTGGCCGCGGCGGCGCAGCCCCTTGGAGGGCTCCTGCACGGCGACCCTGGAGAGCAGCCAGTCGCGGTTGCGGGCCTGCTCCATGCCGACGTCGTAGACCGTCCCGGACACGCCGGTGGTGCGGATCGTGACCTGGCGGTCGAACATCTGGCCGATGACCAGGGTCTCGGTGGAACGCTGCTGGAAGCGGCGCATGTTGAGCAGGCCCGTGGTGTAGATCTGGCCGGCGTCGATGCTGGTCACCCGGGTCATCGGCACGAAGATGCGCCGTCGTCCGAACACCTCGACGACCAGGCCGAGCACGCGCGGCTGCCGGGCGTCGGATCTGACCGTGACCACGAGATCTCGCACCTTGCCGACCTGCTCACCGAGCGGGTCGAAGATCGGAAGGCCGACCAGGCGTGCCGCGTAGACGCGGTTGGGCGAGGTGCTCACGGACCCACGTTATGGCATAGCCCCCAGCAGATCGCCTCGGCGCTCACGCGGTGGCGCGGAACCTGAATTCGATGATCTATCCGAACTCGCGTCGGAGCGGAGCCGCAGATCTGGCTGAGGCCTGTGTTACAAAAGTTGTCTATGTGGCCAGCGTGATCGGTCGCCACTGCTGAGAGGGGCCCTGACGGATGCGTACACAACCTCATCCCGCGTCTGGCGGCGCTCGGGTGACCAGGGCCCTGCTCTCCGCGGGTCTCGTCGTCGCTCTCCTCGGCGGCGCGCTCGTCGCCGTGCGTGACTCGACCGCTCCGGCCCCGACAGAGCTGGAGACCGTCGCCTATTCGCCGACGCGCTATCGGATGGTGCAGGCGAACATCAAGGCCAGCATGGGCACGGCGAGATTCAAGCGGGACGTACGCACGGTCGTCGGCACCGCTCCCGACTTCATCACCTACAACGAGGTCAATCGCCGCCGGACCGCGGATCTCGAGCCGGGGCGCTACCGGGTGTGGCGCAAGGGCGGAGACTCCTACAGGTCGGCGACGGCGGTCGCCTGGGACAACGACAAGTGGTCCGCGGCCTCGAAGGGCATCCACCAGATCAGCAACAAGCGCGGCAAGCCCGCCGGTCAGCGGCTGCACTGGGGGATCAGGTACGCCAACTGGGTCACGCTCGAGAATCGGGCGAGCGGCCGCAACGTGTCGGTGGTCGCCGTGCACTTCGCGCCCAAGTCGAAGTACTACGGCGATCTGGTCCGTCCTTCTGCCCGCGCGCTGAACGTGCTCGTCAAGGCGCTCGCCCGACGCGGACCGGTGGTGGTCGGCGGCGATCTGAACGTGCAGTACGACGGCTCGCGCTACCCGCGCGACATCTTCGCCGAGCAGCACCTGGTCCCGACCTACGACGTCACCGAGCAGGCGCCGGTCACGCACCGCCGGGCATCGACCATCGACTACGTGCTGGCCCGTGGGATCGCGCGGTTCGCCACCGGCAACCAGCGGGCTTTCGGTCTCGAATCGGACCACAACGCGGTCCGGGTCGACTTCTCGCCGCTTCCGGTCACCTCGACGGAGGGGTCCGCCCGGGTCGGCTTCGGGCCGGGGGTCGTGGTCACCGACCCGGGACTGAGCGTCGCCGAGGAGCAGAGCGTGCTGCGTACGGTGCTGAAGTCGGTCAACAGCGCCAGGCGAGGCCAGGTCGTCCACCTGGCCACCCGTGCCCTGACCAACGCCAGGGTGGTTCGGGCGCTGAAGCGGGCCAAGTCCCGCGGGGTGCGGGTCCAGGTCGTCACCGCGGAGCGGACCACGACCGACGAGATGCGTTCGCTGCAGCGCGTCCTCGGCAAGAACGTGGGCAAGGGCAGCTGGGCCGTCCCGCGCCCGCGCGGCTACGACCGTGCCGGCCTGCGTGCGACCGTGCTGCTGATCAGCCGGACGGGTGCCACCCCGGCGTTCGCGTTCAGCTCCAGCACCCAGATGTCCGCCTTGGCCGGGACCGGGAAGCGGTCGGGCTACGTGAGCGTCAGCAAGACGTCGTACGACAAGCTCTTCAAGCCGTTCTTCTCGTCAGTCGGACGGCGAGTCTGAGCATCGTAGGATCGCGGTGTGGCGGGTGTCACCTGTCGCTGGTGGTTACTGATTGGTAACCTGCCGCAGTGACGTCAGCGTGGTCCAGACGGGTCTGAAAGACCTGCCCCCGACCACCGAGATTAGGAGTAGAGCATGGGTCGCCTTGCCGAGACCGAGGGTCTCACCGACATTCAGGAAGAGATCCTGAAGACCGTTCGTCAGTTCGTGGACGAGAAGGTCATCCCGGTGGCCCAGGAGCTGGAGCACGCCGATGAGTATCCGACCGAGATCGTGGAAGGGCTCAAGGAGCTGGGCATCTTCGGCCTGATGATCCCGGAGGAGTACGGCGGGCTGGGTGAGTCGCTGCTGACGTACGCGCTGTGCGTCGAGGAGATCGCGCGCGGCTGGATGTCCGTCTCGGGTGTGATCAACACGCACTTCATCGTGGCCTACATGCTGATGCAGCACGGCACCGAGGAGCAGAAGCAGAAGTACCTCCCGCGCATGGCGACCGGTGAGGTACGCGGCGCGTTCTCGATGTCCGAGCCGGGCCTCGGCTCCGACGTGTCCGCGGTGTCGACCAAGGCGACCAAGCAGGCCGACGGGTCTTATGAGATCACCGGCCAGAAGATGTGGCTGACCAACGGTGGCTCCTCCACGCTGGTCGCGGTGCTGACCAAGACCGACGAGGGCGCCGAGAGCGTCTACAAGAACATGACCACCTTCCTGGTGGAGAAGACCCCGGGCTTCGGCGAGACCGCCCAGGGCGTCACGGTGCCCGGCAAGATCGACAAGATGGGCTACAAGGGCATCGACACGACCGAGATGATCTTCGAGGGTCACAAGATCTCGGCCGACCAGATCCTCGGTGGCACCCCGGGCAAGGGCTTCTTCCAGATGATGGACGGCGTCGAGGTGGGCCGCGTCAACGTCGCCGCCCGCGCCTGCGGCCTGGCGATCCGTGGCTTCGAGCTCGGCATCGCCTACTCCCAGCAGCGTCAGACCTTCGGCAAGAAGATCGCCGAGCACCAGGCCATCCTGTTCCGCCTCGCGGAGATGGGCACCAAGGTCGAGGTCTCCCACAACATGATGGTCCGCGCCGCCCGGCTCAAGGACACCGGCAAGCGGATGGACGTCGAGGCAGGCATGGCCAAGATGATCGCCTCCGAGTACGCCAACGAGGTCGTGGAGGACTCCTTCCGGATCCACGGTGGCTACGGCTACTCCAAGGAGTACGAGATCGAGCGGCTCATGCGCGAGGTCAAGTTCATGCTCATCGGTGAGGGCACCAGCGACATCCAGAAGATGATCATCGGGCGCAGCCTCCTCAAGGACTACAAGTCCTGACCCGCGAGCTCGACGTCGCCGCGACGACCCTGCCGAAACCCATGGTCTCGGCAGGGTCGTTGTCGTAGGTTGGTCTTTACCCGAGCAACGACTCGGCAACGCCGATGGAGGGGCAGCGATGACCAACGACGATCTCAAGGCCAAGATGCGCGAGGCGCTGGAGAAGAAGAACAACCAGGACCACGCACACGCCGAGAGCGCCGGGGCGAAGGAGAAGGCGCACGGGTCCGAGGTCGTCGGCGGCGCGCCCAAGATGCACCGCCGCAAGGCCGGTGGCGGCGGCTCCTGAGTTCTGGCCCTAGACTGGGCCCAATTTCGTGCACCCGCTGGGGTATCGGGTCGGTCTGGTCGAGAGGTAATGAAGGTGGCGCGCCGGGTAGTGCTCCATGTCGGGGCGATGAAGTCGGGGACGACGTATCTGCAGGGTGCCCTGTACAAGAACAAGGCGCTCCTCGCCGAGCGCGGGTTCCTGGTCCCCGGCGCGCGCTGGCGCAACCAGATCGAGGCCGTCCTCGACGTGAAGGGCCGCCGGACCCACCCTCAAGGTGACTCGGTCGCCGGTGCCTGGGACCGCCTGGTCGACGAGGTCGACGAGTGGGACGGCACCGCGCTGATCTCGGTCGAGCTGCTCGCTCCGGCGACCCCGGAGACGGTCGAACGGGTGGCGACGAGCTTCAAGGGCGTGACGCCTGAGCTGGTCCTCTCCCTGCGCGACATCAACCGACAGATCCCGTCGATGTGGCAGGAGCTCATCCAGAACGGCATGGACTGGACCTGGGCGGAGTTCCTCACCGCGGTCAACAGGAGCCGGCCGGGCTCCTCCGAGCGCCGCCACTCCAAGCCCGGCAAGCGGTTCTGGTCCGAGCAGGACATGGTCGCCATCGCCCGGCGCTGGGGCCAGGCCGGCCCGCTTCACCTGGTCACCGTGCCGCCTCCGGGCAGCCCGGCGACGCTGCTGCTGGAGCGTTTCGGGGCGGCGATGGGCTTCGACCCCGAGGGCATGAAGAGCCCGCCACCGAGGAACACCTCCCTCGGCGCCGCGACCGTCGAGGTCCTGCGGTGCCTCAACGCCGAGCTGGACCGGCGCGGGCTGGCCTACCCGGCTGCGATGGGCCTGCGCAAGCACGTCCTCGGCAAGCGCCTGATGCCGGCGCTCACGGTCGACGACCCGCGCATCGGCCTCGAGCCGCCGCGCTGGACGCAGGCGTTCACCCGCGACCAGGCCGCGGAGCTCCGCGGTCTGGACGCCACCATCCACGGGGATCTCGACGACCTGGCCCCGGTGGACGTACGCGGGACCGACCCGCGCAAGGTCACCGACACGCAGGTCCGAGACGCCGCCGTGGCTTCGTACGCGGCGCTGCGTGCGGATCTCGACAAGAAGCTCGCCGACCCGACCATTCCTGGTGAGGCCATCGACCCGGGGGAGGGCCGCAAGGCCCCGGCGCGCGCCGTCTCCGCCCTGGCCGACCTCGTCGAGTGGTCCGTCCGGCGAGAGGAGCTGGTCCGTACGTAGGGCCTCAACACATCGGGGGAATTCTTTGTCAAGCAGCTGGAGCCTGCGCCGTCGACGCAGGCTCGCCGAGGAGGCGGGCGACACCACGGTCGCGACGCCGCGGATCGCGGTGCTCACGATCGCCCGCGACGAGGGCGAGATGCTCGCCCGCTGGGTCGACCACTACGGCCGTGCGGCGGGCCACGAGAACCTGATCGTCTTCGACGACGGCTCGACCGACGGTTCCACCGACGACCTGGCGTGCACGGTCCAGCGCCTGCCCGGCTTCCGGAAGGGCAGCTTCGAGGTCGGCCGGATGAGCCTGGCCAGCGGGGTCGCCCAGGGCCTCCTGGGCGTCTACGACGTGGTCATCTTCACCGATGTCGACGAGTTCCTGGTCCCCGACCCGGCGAGGTACGCCGACCTGTCGGACTACCTCTCCAGGCGGCCCGAGCGGGTGATCGCTCCGTTCGCCCTCAACGTCGTCCACCACACCGCGGTCGAGGGACCGCTGGTCAACGGCAAGCCGATCCTCGGCCAGCGGGCGTACGCCCAGTTCGCGCCGTTGATGTGCAAACCCTCGGTCAAGCGGGTGCCGGCTGCCTGGACGTCCGCCTCCCACGGGATCAGGGCGCCGTTCGTGCCCGACCCGGGCCTGTTCATGGTCCACATGAAGTTCGCCGACGTGGATCTGCTCCGGCGACAGGCCGACCGTCGCAACGAGCTCGCCAAGTCGGTGGGCCGCGGCAAGGGCAGCTCGTGGGGGCGCTCCGGCGACGACCTGGCGGATCTGCTGACCGCGGCGACCGCGTCGGTGGGAGCCGACGTCGAGGAGTTCGACCCGGCCTCGGTGCTGCCGGCCAGGCTCGTCCGCGAGGGGAACGGGGTGCACCGAGCCGTCGGCGCGGGTCACATCGACAACCTCCGTAACCAGCGTCTGCTACGCATCCCGGAACGCCTCCACGGGATGGTCTGAGCTAGGTTACCCTCCGGTAATCAACGCTTCGCCAGACTCACCGACGAGAGGCCGCAGATGAGCAAGACGAACCCCGGCAACTTCTTCGAGGACTTCCAGGTCGGCCAGGTCATCGAGCACGCGACGCCGCGCACGGTGACCGAGGGCGACCGGGCTGCGTACGGGTCGCTCTACCCGACCCGCTTCGCGGTGCCGTCGAGCGCTGCTTTCGCGGCCTCCGTTGGCCTGGGCGTGCACCCGGTGGAGGAGCTGATCGGCTTCCACATCGCCTTCGGCAAGACCGTCCCGGACGTCTCGCTCAACGCGGTCGCCAACCTCGGCTACGCAGAGTGCCGCTTCCACCAGCCGGTGGTGCCGGGCGACACGCTCTCGACGAAGTCCGAGGTCATCGGCCTCAAGCAGAACTCCAACGGCAAGTCCGGCGTGGTCTACGTGCGTTCCACCGCCACCAACCAGCGCGGCGAGGTCGCCATCGACTGGGCGCGCTGGGTGATGGTGCACAAGCGTGACCAGTCCGTCGAGGCGCCGGAGACCGTGATCCCGGAGCTGGCCGCGGCGGTGGACCCGAAGAACCTGATCGTGCCGAAGGGCCTGGACTTCTCCGGCTACGACTTCACCGCGGCCGGTGAGCCCCACCGGCTCGGCGACTACGAGGTCGGGGAGAAGATCGACCACGTCGACGGTGTGACGCTGACCGCCTCCGAGCACCAGCAGGCCACCCGGCTGTGGCAGAACACCGCGAAGGTGCACTTCAACGTCGAGGCCCGGCCCGACGGCCGCAACCTCGTCTACGGCGGCCACATCATCTCGCTGGCCCGGGCGCTGTCGTTCAACGGCCTCGCCAACGCCCAGCTCATCGCCGCGATCAACGCCGGTGCGCACACCTCCCCGGCCTTCGCGGGGGACACCGTCTACGCCTGGTCGGAGGTGCTCGACCGGGTCGAGACGGACGCCCCGGGCGTCGGCGCGCTGCGGCTGCGGCTGGTCGCCACCAAGGGGCGCGACGAGTCGATGACCCTGCGCGGCGAGGACGGCAAGTACGCCCCCGGTGTGCTGCTCGACCTCGACTACTGGGCGCTCATCCCTGTGTAAGGAGCACGTCATGGCAGGTAAGAAAGCACTTTTCGTCTCCGGCTCCGCCCAGGGGATCGGCAAGGCGATCGTGGAGAAGTTCGCGACCGAGGGCTGGTTCGTCGGCGTCTACGACATCGACGTCGACCTGGCCCGTGACGTCGCCGCGATCCTCGGCTCCGACAACGCCATCGGAGGTGCTCTCGACGTCACCGACCCGGCCTCCTGGAAGGCGGCGTTCGAGGAGTTCGCCACCGCCGCCGGGGGTCGGCTCGACCTGCTGGTCAACAACGCCGGCATCCTGCGCGCCGGTCGCCTGACCGACGTCGACCTGGCCCAGCACCACCAGACCATCGAGATCAACGTCAACGGCGTGATCAACGGCTGCCACACGGCCTACCCCTACCTCCGGGCCACGCCGGGCTCGGGCGTCATCAACGTGTGCAGCGCGAGCGCGATCTACGGCCAGCCGGAGATCGCCTCCTACAGCGCGTCGAAGTACGCCGTGCGGGGCCTCACCGAGGCGCTGGAGCTGGAGTGGCGCAAGGAGGGCATCCGGGTCCAGGCGGTCTGGCCGCTGTGGGTGAGGACCGCGCTGCTCGAGGGCAACGTCGCCTCCTCCCACGAGACCCTGGGCATCCGGCTCACCGTCGAGGACGTCGCCGACCAGGTCTGGGAGATGGCCCAGCCGCGCAAGGGCCTGTTCCGGCTGCCCAAGGTGCACACCACCGTCGGCCTCCCGGCCAGGGCGCTCTCGACCGCCGCCGACCTCGCCCCCAACGTGTTCGTCCGCGAGGTCAACCGGCTCATCACTCGGGCCTGACCCAGCGCCGGAGCGGCGATCACCAATAATGCTGCTCATGGCCCTCTACCTCGTCAGGCACGGCACCACCGAGTGGTCCCTCAACGGCCGGCACACCTCCCGCACCGACCTTCCCCTCCTCCCGGAGGGGGAGGATGCCGCCAAGCTGCTCGCGTCACGGCTCCAGGACCAGAAGTACGCCGCGGTCCTGACCTCCCCGCGACAGCGGGCGCTGCGTACGGCTGAGCTCGCGGGCTTCCCCGACGCCGACGTCACCGACGACCTGGTCGAGTGGGACTACGGCGACTACGAGGGCATCACCACCGACGAGATCCACCGCACCGTTCCCGGCTGGAGCCTGTGGACCGCGGCGACGCCCGGGGGAGAGGCAGCAGCCTCTGTCCAGGAGCGGCTGGGCCGGGTCGTGACCGCCGCCCGCGAGCGTGATGGCGACACCCTGGTCTTCTCCCACGGTCACGCGCTGTGCGCGCTCGCGGCGGTGTGGCTGGGGCTCCCGGTCAGCGACGGGCGGTTCTTCCGGCTCGACACCGCGACCATCTCGATGCTGGACGCCCACCACGGGCAGCCCGTCGTCAAGCAGTGGAACACCTAGCCGGCCGACGGGTCCGCTGAGAACCCAGCGGCCGACGCTCGACCTGATGCTTGACCAGACGGATGGCACGGGTCACCGTTGTGGGGTGGCACTTGCGGTTGGCTGTCCACGCTGCGCGACGCCGGTGGCGAGCATCGGCGCCGGCGGCACCCGGTCCTGCCCCGAGCACGGCGTGGTGACGCCGCTGTGGCGCACGGACGTGGCCTCCTACGAGGATCTGGTGCAGGTCCTCGCGCTGGCCGGTGACGTACCCACCTACGTGCCCTGGCCGGTCGAGTCCGGCTGGTCGATCGCGGACCTCGCCGTGGTCGGTGACGAGGGCAAGGGGGCGGCGACCCTGGTCACGGTGACCGGTGTGACCCCTGACGACGGCCAGGTGGAGATGACCGTGGTCACCGAGGAGGCCGGTGTCGGGCTGGGCGCGCGCTGTGCGCGCACCGAGGGACCGGATCCGGGCATCGATGCCTGCACCGGGCCGCCCACGACGCGGGTCCGCGTCGCCGGGCAGCTGGTGCCGCTGTGGCCGATCACCCAGTGGACCAACGGCGCTGAGGAGTGGGAGCGGTCCGTGGTGGTCGGCGAGGCCGCCGGCCGCTGGCTGTGGCTGGTCTTCCGGCCGGCCACGGCGATGCTGACGCTCCAGGACGGCTGGCACCTGCGTCAGGTCGGCGACCTGGGCGTGCAGATGGTCGAGCTGCCCTTCGGTGGGCACGGTGGATCCTGGTGGAACTCCCCCTAGGATGTGCAGGTGCGCATCGACCTCCACACTCACTCCCGCGTGAGTGACGGGACCGATTCGCCCACCGAGCTCATCCAGGCGGCGAAGGCCGCGGGGCTCGATGTCGTCGCGATCACCGACCACGACACCGCCGCCAGCTGGGACGAGGCGGCCGCCGCGGCCACCGAGTCCGGGATCGAGCTGGTGCGTGGCATGGAGATCAGCGCCAACCACGCCGGGCACGGTGTCCACCTGCTGGCCTATCTTCCCGACCGGACCTATCCGCCGCTGGTCGAGGAGCTCGCCCGCGTGCTCGCCGGCCGCGACGGGCGCCTGCCGCTGATGCTGGACCGGCTGGCCAGCCTCGGCATCGAGGTGTCTCTCGAGGACGTCGCTGCGGTCTCCGGCGATGCCGCCGCCTCGGGGCGCCCGCACCTCGCCGACGCGCTCGTCGCCAAGGGCTACGTGCTCAGTCGTGACGAGGCCTTCAACCGCTATCTCGGGGCCGGCAAACCTGCGTACGTCAATCGCTACGCGGCCCCGCTCGAGCCGATGATCCGCACCGTCGCAGCCGCCGGTGGGGTCACCGTGATCGCCCATCCGTGGGGTCGGTCCGGACGTGAGCAACCCGACGAGGCGGCCCTGTCCGCACTGGTCGACGCGGGCCTGTCCGGGCTGGAGGTCGACCACCAGGATCACAGCCCGGAGACCCGCGAGAAGCTGCGCGTGATCGCCCGCAACCTCGACCTCGTGGTGACCGGATCCAGCGATTACCACGGCACCGGGAAGGTGGGTCACCATCTGGGAGTGAACACCACTGCACCGGCCGAGTACGAGCGGCTCCTGGAGCGGGCCGCCGCAGCCTCGGCAGCCTCCGGACGCACCACCCCAGAGGTCGTACGGTGACCGAGATCTTCGTCTCCACGTTCGTGACGCTCTTCGTGATCATGGACCCCGTCGGCACGATCCCGATCTTCCTGTCGCTGACCGCGGGACAGTCACCGGGCAAGCAGCGCCGCGCGGCACTGCTCGCGGTCGCGGTCTCGTTCCTGGTGATCACGATCTTCGCGCTCTTCGGGCAGGCGATCCTGCACTTCCTGCACATCTCCCTGGAGGCGCTGCAGTGCGCCGGTGGCCTGCTCCTGCTGCTGGTCGCCCTCGAGCTGCTCACCGACAACTTCGACGACCCCGTCGCAGCCGCCGGAGCCAACGTGGCCATGGTGCCGCTCGGCACCCCGCTCCTGGCCGGGCCGGGCGCGATCGTCGCCACCATGGTCTTCACCCAGGAGGTCGACTCCGTCGGGAGCGCCGTCGGGCTCGGCCTCGGCCTCGTCGTCGTCCACATCGCACTCCTGATCGCGATGGTCTTCTCCATCCCGATCCTGAAGGTCCTCAAGGAGTCCGGCGTCCTGCTCATCACCAGGATCGCCGGTCTGCTCCTGTCCGCCATCGCCGTCCAGATGGTCGCCGACGCGGTCACGACGTTCATCGCGAACGCCTGAGGCCGGATCAGCCGAACCACCTGCCGAGCCGGCTACTTCCGGCCGAGCGACTGGAACTTCTGGAGTACGCCGGAGGGGACCGCCCGCGCGACGGTGGCCAGCGCCTTGTAGCGCTTGCTCGGGATCGAGAAGGTCTTGTCGTCCTCGTAGTCGTCGAGGGCCTCGCGGACCAGGTCGTCGACGTCGAGCCACATCCATGCCGGAGCGGAGTCGTAGCCGGAGCCGAGACGCTCGTGGAACTCGGTCTTGGTGAACCCGGGCAGCAGGGCCATCACCTTGATGCCCTTGCCGGCGTACTCGTTGTGGGCCCACTCGGTGAACGAGTTGATCCACGCCTTGGCGGCGGAGTAGGTGCCGCGGGGAAGGTAGGAGGCGACGGAGCCGACGTTGATGATGCCGCCGTGGCCGCGGACGACCTGGGCGCCGAGCGCGGCGTGGGACAGGCGTAGCGGGGCGATGACGAGCACCTCGGCCATCGCGGTCTCCTCGTCGGCGGTGTTGTCGAGGAACCGGTGCTTGAGGCCGTGACCGGCGTTGTTGACGAGCAGGTCGACCGGATGGTCGAGGTCGGCCAGCCGGGCCTCGACCGTGGCCAGGTCGGCGCTGTCGGTCAGGTCGGCGCGGAGCACCTCGACATCGACGCCGTGGGCTTCGGTGAGGTCCTTGGCGACGCCGTTGAGCCGCTCCTCGTCACGGGCGACGAGCACGAGGTGGTGACCTCGCGCGGCGAGCTGCTGGGCGAAGGCGAGTCCGATGCCGGCGGTCGCGCCGGTGATCAGGGCGGTGGGGTTCGACATGGGGCAATCCTGCCACCATCGGGGTGGGGGAGACGGGCGTCGGGCCGCCGGTTCGCCGAGGAATCGCGGTTTCTGTCTGTCGTGTGACAGTTGACTTGCGGTCGTACGAGTTTGGATGATGTTCGACGTGGAACTGGCATGCGGACTCGGGCGCGTGATGGAGCAGTGAGCAGCGGTGGGCGACATCGCATGATGTCGCGGCCCCTCAGGCGCATCAAGATGCTCTTCGCGGCGTCCTTGCTGACCTCGGCCGGCCTCTACGGCGGCATCGAGATCGTCGCCGAGCCCGAGGCCGAGGCCGACGGGCGGACCAGTGTGGCCGACAACGGCATGAAGATGGGTCTCGACGACGAGGCGCGCACCCCGGTCTGGCCGCACGACGCCCAGCGTGAGGCGGGGATCAACCGCCACGTCGACGCGCGGATGGCAGCCCAGGAGAAGGTGCTTCCGGCCGACTCCGGCCGGGGTCGCCGGGCGGTCTTCTCGATCAGCCGCCAGCGGGTCTGGATCGTGTCCGCGGCGGGCAAGGTGCGGCGTACCTATCCGGTCTCGGGCAGTGTCTACGACAACCTCGAGCCCGGCGCCTACAAGGTCTTCTCGCGCTCCAAGAACGCGAGGGGGATCGACGACTCGGGCACGATGCAGTGGTTCGTACGCTTCGCCACAGGCCCCAGGGCCGCGATCGGCTTCCACGACATCCCGGTGGACAAGGGCAAGCGCGTGCAGACCCGCGCCCAGCTCGGCACACCGCTGTCGCACGGGTGCATCCGTCAGGCCGAGCCGGACGCGAAGGCGATGTGGCGCTTCGCGCGGCTCGGCACCAAGGTGATCGTGACGCCGTAGGCGCGACGGCTCAGGCGTCGGCCTTCGGCGCGGAGCTGCCGCCCGAGCCCGACGAGCGGCGGCGACGACGGCGACGGGGAGCGGAGCCCTCGGCGCCGGCCTCGCCCTCGGCGGGCTTCGCCGAGCCGGTGGCCTCGGCGGCCGGAGCGGCGGTCTTCTCGACCACCTGGCCACCGCGGGAGCGGGTGCGCTGGCGGTTTCGGTTGCGGGGAGCGCGCTCGCGCTTCTCACCGTCCGAGCCGGCGTCCTTGTCCTTCGGCTTCGCGGGCGCTGCGGCCTTGATCCGGCCCTTGGTGCCCTTCGGGATGCCCATGTCGTGGAGGAAGTGCTCCGAGGAGGAGTAGGTCTCCTGCGGCTCGTCGAAGGGGAGGTCGAGCGCCTTGTTGATCATCTTCCACTTGTGGAGGTCGGCCCAGTCGACGAACGTGACCGCGACACCGGAGGCCCCGGCGCGGCCGGTGCGGCCGATGCGGTGGACATAGGTCTTCTCGTCGTCGGGGGTCGTGTAGTTGACCACGTGGGAGACGCCGGTGACGTCGATGCCGCGCGCGGCGACGTCGGTGGCCACCAGGACCTCGACCTTGCCGTCACGGAACTTCTGCATCACCCGCTCGCGGGCGGCCTGCTGCATGTCACCGTGCAGGGGAGAGGCCGGGAAGCCGCGCTCGGCGAGGTCGTCGGCGACGCGCTGGGCCTGCCGCTTGGTGCGGGCGAAGACGACTACCTTGTCGTGGTCCTCGCACTGCAGCAGACGGCCGATCATCTCGGGCTTGTCGAGGTCGTGGGCCTGGTAGACGAACTGCGCGGTGGCAGGCACCGTCTCCCGCTCGCTGGCGGACTCGGCCCGGATGTTCATCGGGTGGCGCATGTAGGAGCGCGCCAGCGCCACGATCGCACCCGGCATGGTGGCCGAGAAGAGCAGCGTCTGGCGGGTTTCCGGGGTGAGCGTGACCAGCTTCTCCACGTCGGGCAGGAACCCGAGGTCGAGCATCTCGTCGGCCTCGTCGAGGACCAGCGCGTGCACGTGGGAGAGGTCGAGGACCTTCCGGTTGGCCAGGTCGATCAGGCGCCCCGGGGTGCCGACGACGATGTCGACGCCCTTCTCCAGGGCCTCGATCTGGGGCTCGTAGCCGGCGCCACCGTAGACGGTCAGCACGCGGAGGCCGCGGTCCTCGGAGATCATCGAGATCTCGGCCGAGACCTGCATGGCGAGCTCGCGGGTCGGCGCCACGATCAGTGCCTGCGGCTTGCCCTGCGGAAGGTCGATGTAGTCGCGGTCCTTGGGGGACACACTGCGCTGGACGACCGGGATGCCGAAGGCCAGCGTCTTGCCGGAGCCCGTGCGGGCCTGCCCGATCAGGTCGGTGCCCTGAAGGGCGACCGAGAGCGTCATCTCCTGGATGGCGAACGGGGTGGTGATGCCTTTGCGCTCGAGCGGAGCGCAGATCTCGGGATGAACCCCGAGGTCCTTGAACGTTGTCATGATTTCGTCGCTACTCGCTTGTCTCATCGAATGCGGCGAGCGACTCACGGGTGTCTCGAGCTTGCCAAGCGAGTGCCACGCCGCGCACATACGGGAACCAGACCACTGCGATATCGAGTTGGATATCTGCAGCGCTGGGTCGGTCAAAAGGCATTCTATCGGTAGGGTTCTCCCGTGGTTGCATCGTCAGAGTTCACGGGTCCTCAGAATCCCTTCGATGATCCTGTTTACAAGGCTGCCGTCATCGACCTGCTGGGTGCGGTCGCCTACGGCGAGGTCTCGGCCGTCGAGCGACTGACCGACGACGCGAAGATGGCCCCCTCGTTGGAGGACAAGACGGCCCTGCTCGCGATGGCTGCTGCGCAGCACGCCAAGATCCAGCCGGTCCTGGACCGGCTCGGGGAGCTCGGGGTCGACCCGTACGTGGCGATGGAGCCGCTGCGTGAGGGGTTCGACGAGTTCCACCGCCACACGAAGCCTGCCGACTGGTGGGAGTCCCTGGTCAAGGCGTACGTCGGTGACGGGCTCGCGAACGACTTCTACCGCGAGGTCGCCAGGTATCTGGACGAGGAGACCCACAAGCTCGTGGTCACCACTCTCGAGGACGCCGGCCGGTCCGACTTCGTCGTGGACCGGGTGCGGGCCGGCATCGAGGCCGACCACCTCATCGGCGGGCGGCTCGCGCTGTGGGGCCGCCGCCTGATGGGCGAGGCGATCATCCAGGCGCAGCAGGTCGCGGCCACCCGTGAGGGGCTCAGCGAGCTGATCACCGGCGGTCACCTCCCGGGCCTCGACCTCGGCACCATCGGCGAGATGCTCACCCGCCTGACCCAGCGCCACGTCGAGCGCATGGGCAAGCTCGGGCTCGAGCACTGAGGTTCCTTGAGCCCTGACATCCTCTGGACCGGCTGGTCGGCCGCGCAGATCGCGCCCGAAGCCGGTGTCTGGGTGTCTCCCGAGGTCAGTCCCGGGTTCTCCTTCGACGAGCTGGTCGCCTCCTGGAACGTGGTGACGCCGCCCGGGAGCTGGGTGGAGGTCGCCGCTCAGGTGGTCGCCGAGTCGGGGGAGCGCAGCGGCTGGCTGGTGCTGGCCCGCTGGTCCTCGGACGCCGCGTTCACGTCCACGTCGGTCGCGGGTCAGGAGGATCCGGTCGCGGTCGTGGCCGACGACACCGTCCTGGGCCGGGACGGGCGTGGGTTCACCGCGTTCTCGTTGCGGCTGAGCCTGCACGGTCCCGCCGGGAGCCTGCCGCGGGCCAGCCTGGTCGGGGCGATGGTCTCGGCGGATGCCAGGGGGTCTCGGCCGGCGCCGGGCGCGGTGGCTCGCGGGGCGGTCGTGGATGGCGTACCGGTTTACTCGCAACAGCTCCACCGCGACCGCTATCCGCACTGGGACGGTGGCGGCCAGTCCTGGTGCAGCGCCGCGTCGACGGCGATGATCGCCGACTTCTGGGGTGCCGGCCCCACATCCGCAGAGACTGCCTGGGTCGACTACGACACCCCCGACCCGCAGGTTCCGTTCACCGTGCGAGAGGTCTACGACGAGTCCTTCGGCGGCGCCGGCAACTGGGCCTTCAACACCGCCTATGCGGGCTCCCGCGGCCTGGTCGCGTACGTCACCAGGCTGCGTTCCTTCGCCGAGGCCGCCCGGTTCGTCGAGGCCGGGATCCCGCTGGTGCTGGCCGTCTCGCACCAGGAGGGCGAGCTGACCGGCGCCGGGTACGTCACCAACGGCCATCTGCTCGTGCTGACCGGTTTCGGGGACGACGGCCACCCCGTCGTCCACGACCCCGCCTCCCACAAGATCGCCAGCGATGAAGCGGTGCGGACGACGTACGACCTCGGCGAGCTCGACCGTGCCTGGGCCCGTTCCGGGCGGATCGTCTACGTCATCCGGCCGCCTGACGTGGCGCCGCCGGAACCGCCGGTGCAGCGCAACTGGTGATCGAGTTCGAGGCCCTGCCCGCGTATACGCAGAAGCGGCCCCACCCCACAAGGGGCGGGACCGCTTCGAGATGACCTGGGCCAGGCTCAGGCCTTGGACTTCCCGGTGACTCCGGAGGCGATGACCACCAGTACGGCGGCGGTTACGACCTGCCAGACGTGACGCCACCAGTCAACGCCGTTGGTCGCGTTGTCCCAGGTGGCCTCGTGACCGTCGAACGGCGGGTTGTTCTGGCCGAAGATGAACCAGTAGATGAAGCTGCCGATCAGCATGCCGCCGATGCCGCAGACGATCGTGAGCCAGAACGGGATGTTGTCCTTGTCTCCCGGCGCCAGCCACTTGCCGAGCAGACCGACGATCACGCCACCAATGAGGGTGACGAGGATAAACCCGATGACGTCCATGCCATGTCCCTTTCAGGTTGTGAGAGGGCGCTGAACAGCGCCGATCCCTCGATAGTGCACCTGTTGAGACGGCTTTGCACGGGCAACATGGCCCAAACCAGGAAGTTCTCCGCCGGAATCAGGGTCATCCCGGAGTGATTCAGCCGGCGAAACCGACCTTGCCGACCTTGGCCGGGCCGATCTCGACGTAGGCGAGCTTCTCGGTCGGGACGATGACCTTGCGGCCCTTGCTGTCGGTCAAAGCGAGCACAGCGCCGCCGCCGAGGGCGTCGGCGATGAGCTTCTCCACCGACTCGCTGGACTCCTCGGTCTCTACGACGAGCTCACGGGCGGCCTGCTGGACGCCGATCTTGACCTCCACGGGTCCTCCTTGCGATGAATTGAACGATGCTCAGGAATCCTCTCACAGCACGCCTGAAGGGCCCCGTCGTTGCGCTCTCAGCGGAACCAGGAATCTCCCGCCCGCACTCACTCGCACCCGATGAGCGCTTCAGCGCTCCGCGAATTGCGAAGCAATCGCCAACTAATCCGTCTTCGGGTAGCCGCCGATGCCGCGCCAGGCTAGGCCGGCGACGAGGCGGGCGGCGTCGGCCTGGGAGAGCTCGCCGTTGTTGTGGAGCCAGTAGCGGGCGCTGACCTGGATCTGGCCGACGAGGCCCACCGCGAGCAGATGCGAGGCGGTCGGGGCGAAGCCGGTGTCCTCCGCGATGACCTCCGCGATCACCTCGGCGCACTCGTTGGTGACCCGGTCGACCTGCTCGCGCACGGCGGGGTCGTTGGTCAGGTCGGACTCGAAGACGAGCCGGAAGGCACCGGACTCGGAGGCCACGTAGTCGTAGAAGACCTCGACGGTGCGAGCCACGCGCTCCTTGTTCTCGTCGGTCGACGCCAGGGCCTCCCGGCAGCGATCGATGATCTCGTTCGCGGACTTCTCCAGCAGCGCCAGGTAGAGGTCGAGCTTGCCGGGGAAGTGCTGGTAGAGAACGGGCTTCGAGACCCCGGCTCTCTCCGCGATGTCGTCCATCGCAGCAGCGTGGAAGCCGTAGGCGACGAAGACCTCGAGAGCGGAATCGAGAAGCTGGGCTCGTCGTTCCGTTCGGGGCAGTCGCGCCCCTCGCGGTCGAGTGGGGTCGAGCTCGGATTGGTGCGTGGTCACCCCAGCAGCCTACCCGCTGGTACTCGGATCGCGGGACGCGTCGTTGCCTCGCCCACGGATGAGGGAACATGGAGAAGTGCCTGCGGTGTTCAAGCAGGCATACGTACGTCCTAACTGAGGAGCCGTTGTGTCCCTAGCCCCGCTCGTGGAGCCCGCTGACGAGCTGACGATCGACGAGGTGCGCCGCTACAGCCGCCACCTCATCATCCCCGATGTCGGCATGGACGGGCAGAAGCGCCTGAAGAACGCCAAGGTGCTGGTCATCGGCGCCGGCGGTCTCGGCTCGCCCGCCCTGCTCTACCTGGCCGCGGCCGGCGTCGGCACCCTCGGCATCGTCGAGTTCGACGAGGTCGACGAGTCCAACCTGCAGCGCCAGATCATCCACAAGCAGTCGACCGTGGGTCAGCCGAAGGCCGACTCGGCCGCGGCGGCGATCCGCGAGGTGAACCCGTACGTCGAGATCGTGCTGCACGACGTGCGGCTCGACAACGACAACGTGCGCGAGATCTTCACCGGCTACGACCTCATTGTCGACGGCACCGACAACTTCGCGACCCGCTACATGGTCAACGACGCGGCCTACTTCCTGGGGATCCCCTACGTCTGGGGCTCGATCTACCGCTTCGACGGCCAGGCCTCGGTGTTCGCGCCGACGCTGACCGACGACGCTCCCTGCTACCGCTGCCTCTACCCCGAGCCGCCGCCCCCGGGCATGGTCCCCTCCTGCGCCGAGGGCGGCGTGCTGGGCGTGCTCTGCGCGAGCATCGGCTCGATCCAGGTCAACGAGGCCATCAAGATGCTGACCGGCATGGGTGAGCCGCTCGTCGGCAAGCTGATGATCTACGACGCACTCGAGATGGAGTACCGCAAGCTGAAGGTCCGCAAGGACCCCAACTGCGCGCTGTGCGGCGAGAACCCGACGGTCACCGACCTGATCGACTACGACGCCTTCTGCGGTGCGCTCTCGACCGAGGCGGCCGACGCCGCGGCCGGCTCGACCATCTCGGTCACCCAGCTCTCCGAGATGATCAAGGAGCGCGAGGAGGGCAGCCGCGACTTCGTGCTCGTCGACGTGCGCGAGCCCAACGAGTACGAGATCAACAAGATCCCGGGCGCGGTCCTGATCCCCAAGGGCGAGTTCCTCAACGGCAACGCGATCCCGCAGGTGGCCGAGCTCACCGGTGACGGTGCCAAGCCGCTCGTGTTCCACTGCAAGAGCGGCGTACGCAGTGCCGAGGTGCTCGCGATCGCCAAGGGCGCCGGCTACGCGGACGCGGTCCACGTGGGCGGTGGCGTGGTGGCGTGGGTCAACCAGATCGACCCGTCGCAGCCTTCCTACTGATCAGTCGCTCATCAACGAAGGCGCTTACTGAACTGTTGGCCAGCGGTGGCCCCTCTGGGGCTGCCGCTGGCTTTCTTTGAGCGTGGCGAAACCGATAGTTTTGCGATCGCAGCTGCGGGGGGCGGAGTTGCATCAATGCCCGAACCTCGGAGGATTCGACGTTGTCCACACGCGCTCGTCTCAGCGCGACGCTCGCCGGTGCCACCCTGGCCGGCGGACTGTTTCTCGGTGCCCCTGCCCACGCGAGCGACCAGACCCCGGAGCCGGCCTCCGGCGCGGCGGTCGGCTCTGCGATCGACCCGGAGAGGCTGGAGTCGAACGTCGCGGACCCGACCCGCGGCGTACCGCCGTCCTATGTCTTCGCCGGCGTCGGTGCGCTGTTGATGGGGGCGGGTGCCGGAATGGCCGTACGTCGCAAACGAGCTGAGGCTGTGGCACCCTCGGCCGAGTGAGCAACGGTCAACCCAGCCTGAGGACCTTCGTCGGCGAGATCTTCCTCGTCGTCCTCGTGGTCGCGGTCGGCGTGCTCGGCTACGCCGCGTACGACTACTACACCAAGATCGACGAGGCGCAGAAGAGCAACGCGACCCCGCCGGCGACGACGTCCTCGATCCCGGCCGAGGCGCTCGCCGAGGTGCCGAAGAAGAAGGGCAAGGTACGCGGCGTCTCCATCCCTTCGCTCAACGTGCATGCCGACGTGGTGCCGCTGGCGATGGACGGGGGCACGCTGACGCCGCCCGCCGACGCCTCGCTCATGGGGTGGTGGAAGGGCGGCGCCAAGCCGGGAGCGGACGAGGGCTCCGTGCTGATCGTCGGCCACACCCTGCACAACGGTGGCGGCATCCTCGACCGGCTGGGCGAGGTGAACGAGGGCGACGAGATCGTCGTGCGCACCAAGAGCGACGAGTTCAGCTACACCGTCCGGTCGGTGCGCGACCTCTCCAAGGAGCAGGTCGCCAAACGCAGCTCGAAGCTCTTCGACCCCGACGGCGAGGCGAGGCTGGTCGTGGTGACCTGCGACGACTGGGACGGCACCTCGTTCCAGGGCAACACCGTGGTGGTCGCGGTTCCGCAAGGGTGAGCCGCCGGGTTCGGACGCCCGGAAACCCCGGGTGGTGTAAACGGGTCGTAACCTCAGGCCACCACACCTCGTTGTTCTGTGAGTCACATCACCTACGAACAGAGGCCCCCACATGCTCCGCACCCGTCGCTCCGTACGCCGCGCCGCAGCAATCGCCGCCGGCACTCTGACCGCCGCGCTCGCCCCGGCCCTGGTCCCGAGCCCGGCGCACGCCTGGGCTCCGGCCGACTCGGCCACGATCACCCCGGGCGTGATGATGTACACCGATGGCGCCCAGTGCACCGCCAACTTCGTCTTCACCGACTCCGCGTCCAACGTCTACGTCGGCTACGCCGCCCACTGCGCCGGTCTCGGCGAGGCCACCGACACCAACGGCTGCGACGCCAAGTCGCTCCCGCTGGGCACCACGGTGACCTTCAACGAGGGCGGATCGCTGCTGAGCGAGGGCACCGTCCTGGGTAAGGGGAAGCTGGCGTACTCCTCCTGGCTGACCATGCAGAAGCTCGGCACCAAGGACGAGGACGCCTGCGCCTACAACGACTTCGCCCTGGTCAAGGTGGACGCCGCCGACGCCGGCAAGGTCAACCCGAGCGTCCCGATCTGGGGCGGCCCGACCGGCATCGACACCGACGGCACCGCGGCTGGCGACAAGGTCTACTCCTACGGGAACTCCTCGCTGCGCGCCGACGTGGACCTGCTCTCGCCGAAGGTCGGCCTCTCGCTCGGTGACGACGTCAACGGCACCCGCTGGTCGCACCCGCTCTACAACCTCACCCCGGGCATCCCCGGTGACTCCGGCTCGGGTTTCCTGAACGCCGACGGCCAGGCGGTGGGCACGCTGTCGACCCTGGGCCTGGCTCCGCTCGCGGGCTCCAACAACATCGGCGACATGGACCTCGAGCTGGAGTTCGCCCAGGCGAACTCGGGCATCTCCGGTCTGCGCCTGGTCAACGGCACCGAGCCGTTCAGCCCCATCCTGTGACAGCACTGCTGGTCGAGCCGTGAGGCCGCCTGCGGCCACCCGCTCGCTAGCGCTCGCGGGGCTCGACCAGCGAAAGTAGCGACATGAGTGATCGGGAGGCGTACGTGGAGGCCGTTCTGCGTCTTGTCGAGCAGATCCCACGCGGGCAGGCGACTACGTACGGCGCGATCGCCGATGCCCTCTTCGACGAGTTCGGAGGCGGGCCTCGGCAGGTCGGCTCGGTGATGGCGCGCGAGGGCGCGGGAATGCCGTGGTGGCGGGTGGTGCGGGCCGATGGCTCGCTCCCCGCCTCCCACGGAGAGGAGGCCCGGCAGGCCTATCTCGAGGAGGGCACCCCGCGGCGTACGTCGGGCGCGGTGGACCTGCGCGAGGCGCTGTGGCTTCCACCTCAGAGTCCGGGCTGAGCGGGCGCTCGCGCCTGCGCGAACCTAGGATGGCGGCGTGATGTATCGCGTCCTCCACGCCGTCGTGCCACCCCTCCTTCGCGCGGTCTGGCGCCCGACGGTGACCGGGGGCGAGAACGTCCCTCGTGCCGGCGGGGTGATCCTCGCCAGCAACCACCTCAGCTTCGCCGACTCCATCGTGATCCCGTCGGTCTCTCCCCGGCCGGTGCACTTCCTGGCCAAGTCCGACTACTTCACCGGCACCGGGATCAAGGGCGCCGCCCAGCGGGCCTGGTTCGAGGGCATGGGGATGCTGCCGGTGGACCGTGACGACCCGCAGGCCGCGCTCGGCTCGCTGGAGGTGGCGCTGGACGTCCTCGGCAAGGGCGAGGCGTTCGGGATCTACCCGGAGGGCACCCGCTCGCGCGACGGGCGGCTCTACCGGGGGCGTACGGGGGTGGCGCACCTGGCGCTGACCGCCGGCGTTCCCGTGGTGCCGGTGGGTCTGCGGGGGACCGCGGAGCTCCAGCCGGTGGGGTCGAGCCTTCCGCGGCTGGCGAAGGTCACGGTCGAGTTCGGGAAGCCGATCCAGGTGGCGGGCCGCTTCGACGGCGTACCTCTGGGCAAGGCCCGCCGGGTCATCACCGACGAGGTGATGGAGGCGATCGCCGCGCTGAGCGGCCAGGAGGTGGCCGGCGCCTACAACGAGCGACCGGCCGACGTCTGATCGGCCGACTGCCTGTTGCCTGCCTGTTGCGCCGCGGCGAGAAGGGGCGCATTCTGGAGGGTGGACCCCTAGCAGCCGAGGTGAGGCAGATGGCCACCACGACCGTGTTGCAGGACGAGCTGCGACACAAGCACGACGAGCTCGCTGGGCGCCTGGCCCACGCTCGCAGGATCATCGCCAGGCCGGAGCAGACCCGCCGGGGCTGCGCACCGATCGACCAGTTCAACGCCGGTACGTCTCGACACCTGCACGCGGTGGGCGAGGCGCTGCTTCCGGCGGTCTCGGCCCATTGCGAGGGCGGAGCGCGGCTGGTCCACGACTATCTCCCGGCGGCGAAGCACCTGGAGGTGCTGCTCTTCCACGTGAAGGCGCACGAGTACGGCTCCACCTGGGAGACCAACCGCGGGTGGCCGACACTGTGGGGCGAGGTCGAGGAGGCGCTCGGCGCCCAGGAGGAGAAGGAGGAGGAGCTGGTCTCGCACCTCGCCGAGGAGGCCTCCGACGACGTGCTCCTGCTCGTCGCCGAGCGCATCACCGCCGCCGAGCAGACGGCGCCCTCGCGCCCGCATCCCTACCTCCCGCACACCGGTCTGCCGGGAAAGGTCGCCCGCCGCCTGGCGCGTCCCGTCGACGCGATCTGGGACAAGGTCGAGGGCCGCTCGCTCGGCGGGCCGAAGCCGCCGCCGCACAGGGCACCGGGGCTGTTCGGGCAGTACCTGCTCGGTGATCCGCGCTTCCCCGACGAACCGGCCGACTCTGCTGACGAGACCCGGCACAATGAGCCGGGTGACCGCTGATCCCATCACCTCTGAGCTCGACCTTGCGCCGCACCCCGAGGGCGGGGCGTTCCGGCAGACCTGGGCCGCTGCCGAGACCGTGACCCTGCCCGACGGACGCGTGCGTCCCACCGCGACGCTGATCTACTTCCGCCTCCTCGCCGGGGAGTCGTCCGCCTGGCACCGCGTCACCTCCGACGAGATCTGGCTGGCGCACACCGGCGTGGTGTCGCTGCAGTACGGCGGCGCCGGCTCGACGCCGGTCGACGGCGAGACCGTGCTCGTCGGCGTGGACCTCGCCGCCGGTCAGGTGCCGCAGGCGGTCGTGCCGGCGGGGGTGTGGCAGCGTACGGTCCCCTCGGACGAGGATGCGCTCGTCTCCTGCGTGGTCTCGCCCGGCTTCGACTTCGACGACTTCGAGCTCGCCCCGGAGTAGGTCGGATGGAGTACGCCTTCGAAGGAGCTGTCATCGAATGGCGCGGGCCGGCGCCGTTCTACTACGTCCCCATGCCCGTCCAGGACGCCGAGGACCTCAAGGAGGACGCCAAGGGCCTGGAGTACTGGGGTCAGGTCGCCGTCACCGCCACCATCGGCACGACCACCTTCACCACCGCGCTCTTCCCCAAGGACGGCACCTATCTGCTGCCGTTGAAGGTCGTCGTACGGAAGGCGGAGGAGATCGACCTCGACGACGTCGTCGCCGTGCGGATGCGCCTGGGGCACGACGTCGGAGAAGCGGGGATCTGATCCAGTGCAGGATCAAGCGGAAGCGCTGCGCGAATCGCGAAGCAATCGCAGTCAACACTGTCGGTGGTTTCTGCTTGGGTAGTCCTGTGAGTGTCGCGTACCGCCTTGCCCCGCCGCCGAGCGCAGCCGCAGTGCCGGTGCTGGACGAGCACCAGCGGTCGGTCGTGGAGCATCCCGGCGGGCCACTGCTGGTGCTGGCCGGGCCCGGGACGGGCAAGACGACCACGCTGGTGGAGGCGGTGGTCGACCGGATCGAGAACCGCGGCGTACGTCCGGACCAGCTGCTGGCGCTGACCTTCTCGCGCAAGGCCGCCGAGCAGCTGCGCGACCGGGTGACCGCGCGGCTGGGGCGGACGCTGTCGGGGGCGGTCTCCTCGACGTTCCACTCCTTCGCCTACGGGCTGGTGCGGAGGTACGCGCCGGCCGAGCTCTACGCGGCCCCGCTGACGCTGCTCTCCGCCCCTGAGGCCGACGTGGTGCTGCAGGAGCTGCTGGCCGACAGCCCGGAGTCGGTGCGGTGGCCGGAGCGGTTCCGGATGGCGGTCGGCACCCGCGGGTTCGCGCGCGAGGTGCAGACCGTGATCGCCCGGGCGCGCGAGCGCGGGCTCGATCCCGACCAGCTGGTCGCGCTCGGGCGTGAGGAGGGGATCGAGGAGTTCGTCGCCGCCGGCTGGTTCCTGGAGCAGTATCTCGACGTGCTCGGCGCCCAGTCGGCCATCGACTACCCCGACCTGATCATGCGCGGAGTGATCGAGGCCGAGCGGCATGCGGCCGAGCTGCGGGCCGAGTTCGCGTGCGTCTTCGTGGACGAATACCAGGACACCGACCCGAGCCAGGTCGCGCTGCTGCAGGCGCTGGCGGGCGACGGCCGCGACCTGATCGCCGTCGGCGACCCGGACCAGTCGATCTACGGGTTCCGGGGGGCGGACGTCAACGGGATCCTCGACTTCCCGTCGCAGTTCCTGACCAGGGAGCGGCGGCACGCGCCGGTCGTGGCCCTGGGCACGACCCGCCGGTTCGGTTCGCGGCTGCTGCGGGCGTCGCGGTCGATCGCCGCGGGCATCTCCGTGCGCGGCTCGATCCCGGCCTCGGCCTACGACACCTTCCGCAACCCGCATCCGCTGGCGTCCGACCCGGGCCGCGCCGAGGTGCTCACCTTCGACACCGACCGCGCCGAGACCGAGCACATCGCCGACCTGCTCCGCCGGGCCCATCTCGAGGACGGCATCGACTGGTCGGACATGGCGGTCCTGGTGCGCTCGGGCCGCAGCTCGATCCCGCAGCTGCGCCGGTCGCTGACCGCCGCCGGGGTCCCGGTGGAGGTTGCCTCCGACGAGACTCCGCTGGTGCGCGAGCCCGCCGCCGCGGTGCTCCTGGACGCACTCGGGGTGGTCGTGGACGCCGACGTCGAGTCCGAGCTCGACGAGCGCTACGTACGCCCCGAGCGCTGCGAGGAGCTGCTCACCGGTCCGCTCGGCGGGCTCGACGCCACCGACGTCCGCGCGCTCATCCGCACGCTGCGGGCCCGCTTCCCGGACGTCGCCGCGCATGATCTCGTACGCCGCGCCGTGCTCGATCCCAGTTTCGCCGCTGGTCGAGCCGCGAGCGCCAGCGAGCGTGTCGAGACCAACACAGTCGAGTCGAGCGCCGAACGGGACCGTGTTGGTCTCGACGCGGATTCGTTCGCACCTCACGAATCCGGCTCGACCAGCGGGGGCGAGGAGCGGGTGCTGGGGCGCGTACGCCGGCTCGCGGCTCTTCTCGCCGATGCCCGGACGGCGCTGAAGGACGGGGCCGGGGCGGAGCAGGTGCTGTGGACGCTGTGGGACGGTGCCGAGTGGGGGCTGCGGCTGCGGGCGCAGGTCGAGTCGGGTGGTCCTGCCGCGCGTCTGGCCCACCGGGATCTGGACGCCGTCGTCGCGCTCTTCGACACCGCCGCCAAGATCGAGGGCCGTCAGGAGTTCACCTCGGTCGGGACCTTCCTGGCCACGCTCCGCGCCCAGGAGATCCCGGCCGACACCCTGGCCGACAAGGGTGTGCGGGGCTCGTCGGTGCGGCTGCTCACCGCCCACCGCTCCAAAGGCCTCGAATGGGGTCTCGTCGTGGTCGCCCACGTGCAGGAGGGCGCCTGGCCCGACCTGCGCCGTCGTGACTCGCTCCTCGGCCCCGACCGGATCGCACCGGCGCTGCCGGACGGACACCACGGCGGGCTGCTGCCGCCGCTGACCCGATCCGCCATGCTCGCCGAGGAGCGTCGGCTCTTCTACGTCGCCGCCACCCGGGCCCGGTCTCGGCTGATCGTGACCGCGGTGAAGTCGCCCGACGACGACGGCGACCAGCCCTCGCGGTTCATCAACGAGCTCGGCCTGCGCGAGGACCAGATCCGTCACCGGGTCGGCCGCCCGGCGCGCCCGCTCTCGCTCGCCGGCCTGATCGCCGAGCTGCGCCGCACCGCCGCCGACCCGGCTCAGCCCCTGGCGTTGCGCGAGGCCGCCGCAAGGAGGCTGCAGAAGCTGGCTGCCACCGAGGTGCGCGGCAAGCGGATCGCGCTCGCCGCGGATCCGGCGACCTGGTGGGGGCTGCGGGCACCGACGTACGCCTCGGCTCCGGTCCGTCCCGAGGACCGTCCGATCACGCTGAGCGCATCGGCGCTGGAGGCGATCCTGACCTGTCCCGCGCAGTGGTTCCTGGCCCGCGAGGCGGGTGGCGCGGTCACGGACTCCTCGAGCCAGGGGTTCGGCAAGGTGGTGCACGCCATCGCCGAGCAGCTTGCCCGCGGCGACCTGGAAGCGGCCACCGTCGAGGACCTGATGCCGTTCGTGGACGAGGTGTGGGGTCGCCTGGAGTTCCGTACGCCCTGGTCAGCCGCCCGCGAGCGCGAGGCGGTCCGGGATGTGCTGGCGCGGTTCCTGACCTGGCACCGGCGCCCCGGGGCGCGGACCGTGATCGGGTTCGAGGAGCAGCTGACCGCGAAGGTCTCGCTCCCCAGCGGGGAGACGGTGCGGCTGAACGGCTATGCGGACCGGCTGGAGCTCGACGAGAGCGGCCGGATCGTGGTGGTCGACCTGAAGACCGGGAAGTATCCGCCGACCGCGCAAGAGGTGAAGGAGCACGGCCAGCTCGGTCTCTACCAGCTGGCGGTGGAGCACGGAGCGGCCGCGTCACTGGCGCAGGGCGCGACCTCCGGGGGAGCGGAGCTGATCCAGCTGCGTCACGCCGCGGGTTCGGGGAGCGAGCTGCCGAAGGTGCAGGTGCAGGCACCGGAGCCGCCCGAGATCATCAACCAGCTGGAGAAGGCGGTGGCGACGGTGCGCGCCGAGGAGTTCGTGGCCAGGCCCGGCAAGCAGTGCGACCGGTGTCAGTTCGTCGCGCTCTGCCCGGCGCAGACCTCGGGATCGGTGCTGTCGTGAACCCGATGAAGGTGGAGACCCCTGAAGAGCTCGCCAAGCTGATGGGCCACGACTGGCTCTACAGCGAGGAGCAGTTCCGCGCGATCACCGCTCCGCTGGAGCCGGCCGTGGTGATCGCCGGCGCCGGGTCCGGAAAGACCGCGGTGATGGCCGCCCGAGTCGTGTGGTTGGTCGCCACCGGGCGCGTACTTCCGGGGGAGGTGCTCGGTCTGACCTTCACCACGAAGGCGACCGCAGAGCTGGCGACCCGGATCCGGGAGTCGTTGCAGAAGGCCGGCCTGTGGCCCGAGCGTCACGAGGGTCCGCCACGGCCCGGTGAGGAGGGCGAGGAGGAGCCGACCGAGCCGACGGTCGCGACCTACCACTCCTACGCCTCCGGCCTGCTCGCCGAGCACGGGCTGCGGATCGGTCACGAACCCGACACCCGGCTGATCGCCGACGCGACCCGCTACCAGCTCGCCGCCCGGGCCGTGGCCCGGCACACCCACCCGGTGGAGAAGCTCACCGACTACCCCAAGCTGGCCGTGCAGCAGCTGCTGGCGCTGGACGCCGAGCTCTCCGAGCACCTCGTCGACCCCGCCACTCTGCGTGCCTATGACCGCAACGAGCGGGCGCTGTTCGCGCTCGAGGTGGCGGATCTCAACGCCCAGCTCGCCGACGGCAAGCGGGTCAAGACCAAGCTGAGCAAGGTCGAGAAGGCGATCGACGCGATCGACAAGCGCTATGAGCTGCTCGACCTGGTCGACGGCTACCGGCGCCTCAAGGACCGGCTCGGGCTGATGGACTTCTCCGACCAGATCGCTCTGGCCGCGCGGCTGGCCGTGGAGACGCCCGAGGTCGGCGAGATCGAGCGCGGGAAGTTCAAGGTCGTGCTCCTCGACGAATACCAGGACACCTCGGTGGCCCAGGCCCAGATGCTCGCCCGCCTCTTCGGCGACGGACACCCGGTGACCGCCGTCGGCGACCCCAACCAGGCGATCTACGGCTGGCGCGGCGCCTCGGTGAGCAACATCTTGAAGTTCTCTCGGGACTTTCCTCCGGCTGGTGTCACGGGTGGGGTGGTCTCGACAAGCTCGACCACCGAATACTCCCTCACGGTCAACCGCCGTTCCGACGCGCGGATCCTCGACACCGCCAACCATCTGGCCGCCCAGCTCTACGAGGGCCGCGAGAAGGAGCGCCTGGTCGCCGCCGAGGGAGCGCGCGACGGTGAGGTGCGGGTGCATGTGCACGAGACGTACGACGACGAGCTGGTCTGGCTCGCGGACAAGGTGATCGAGGCTCATGAGGCGGTCGGCGAGTGGAAGGAGATCGGCGTCCTGACCAGGGACAACTCGCAGGCGGCCGCGGTCTTCGACGCGCTCACTGCTCGCGAGATCCCGGTCGAGATCGTCGGCCTGAAGGGGCTCCTGCGGCTGCCGGAGGTGGCCGAGGTCGTCGCCACAATGGAGCTGCTCCACGACGTCACCGCCAACGCCGCGCTGCTCACGCTGCTCGCCGGCCCGCGGTGGGCGATCGGGCCCCGCGACCTGGCCATCCTGGGCCGCAGATCGCGCGATCTGGCCGGGGTCGTCGGCGGCGCGGAGGAGTTCGCCGACATCGAGCGGCAGCTGGAGGCAGCGGTCGAGGGCACCGACCCCACCGAGATCCCCTCGCTCAACGACGCGCTGGAGGACCCCGGCGACGCCGCCGACTACGACTACTCCCCGCAGGCACGGGAGCGGTTCAAGCTCCTCTCCGACGAGCTCCGCGGTCTCCGGCGAGCGGTCAACGAGCCGCTCCTCGACCTGGTCCGGCGGATCATCGACGTCACCGGCATCGACGTCGAGCTGGCCGCATCGGTCTCCCCGGCGGCGTCGGCCCGCCGCGACAACCTCGATCTCTTCGTGCAGGCGGTCGCCGAGTTCGAGGGACTCGACGGCCAGGTCTCCCTCGCCGCGCTGCTGGCCTACCTGGAGGCGGAGGACGAATACGGCCAGGGCCTCGACGTCGCCACGCCCTCGGAGGCCGACTCGGTCAAGCTGCTCACCGTTCACCGTGCGAAGGGGCTCGAATGGGACGTCGTCTTCCTGGTCGGCGTCACCCACAAGAAGTTCCCCACCGGCCAGACGCGCTCCTCGTGGCTGACCGTCCCCTCGGTCATGCCCGCCGCACTCCGTGGAGACCGCGACGACCTGCCGCAGCTCCACGGTCACGATGCCGACTCGATCGACGAGCTCCTCGCCGAACGCAAGGAGCACGAACGGGTCGAGGAGCTCCGGTTGGCATACGTCGCCTGGACCCGCGCCCGCCACGTCCAGTTCGTCTCGTGCTGGCGCTGGTCGCCCTCGCTGAAGGAGGGGCGCGGGCCGTCGGTCTACGTGGAGAAGACCCGCGAGGCCCTGCTCCAGTGGGGTGCCAAGCCCGACCGCTGGGCGGAGGTCGTCCCCAAGAAAAGTGGCACAGCGGGTGAGGAGGAGAGCCCGTACGCCGCGCTGGAGGTCGACCTCCCCTGGCCGATCAACCACCACACCCCTGAGGTGGAGCGCCGCCTGGAGGCGGCCAGGCTGGTCCGGGAGGTGGGGCCGGGACCCGACGATCTCGACGACCTCACCCTGCTCGAGACGGTGAACCAGTGGGACGAGGAGATCGAGCGGCTGCTCACCGAGGCGGAGCGTGAGCGTGCCCCGGAGGTCGTCGTGCCGCTGCCGTCCTCGCTGTCGGCCACCGCCATGTCGAAGCTGCGCGACGACCCGATCGGCTTCGCCGCCGACCTGGTCCGCCCGATGCCGCGCAAACCGTCCTCGCAGGCCCGCTTCGGCACCCGGTTCCACGCCTGGGTCGAGGCCCGCTTCGGTCAGCAGGACCTCTTCGACCCCGACGACCTGCCCGGCCGCGCCGACCACGGCATCGAGGACGAGTCCGGACTCGAAGAGGTCATCGCCGCCTTCGAGCAGGGCCCGTTCGCCGACCGACCACCGTTCCGCGTCGAGGCCGCCTTCGCGATCGTCCTGGCCGGCCAGGTCGTACGCGGCCGGATCGACGCCGTCTACCAGGAGCCTGACGGGAGCTTCCTGATCGTCGACTGGAAGACCAACCAGGCTCAGAATGCCGACCCGCTCCAGCTGGCTCTCTATCGGCTTGGGTGGGCTGAGCTCATGGGGGTGCCGCTGTCGAAGGTTCGGGCGGCGTTCTACTACGTGCGGTCGGGGAGGTTGGTCGAGCCTTCTTCGCTTCCTGGGAGGGGGGAGTTGGAGCGTCTCTTGGACGGGGGGCGCTAGCGCCTTCTTCTTTCGGCGCGCATTGGCTGCTGTGTTTTCGGGGGACTGTTTGCCGCCGACCCGTTACGGGAGGGTGTTCTCAGCGGCGTCCGGAGTAAAGGACGGCCTTCGGCCGCCGGCTTCGCCGGCCGCATCGCGGTCCTTGACACCGGCCGTCGC
>NZ_JBHVKJ010000047.1:0-45235 GCF_042798275.1 Nocardioides sp. NPDC057767
AGTCCAGGGAGTTTCCGTCGGTTACTCGCGAGTAGACCGACGGAAACTCCCTGGACTACCCCGATCGCTCAGACCACGAGCAGAATCACGAACACCACCGCTACTGCGAGAGTGACCCCGATCAGCGGCCAGTCCCAGCTGCGGCGTACGTCCTCGGCGAGCGCGAACTGCTCGTCGGAGTCGCGCTTGATCCGGCGCCGGTCGCGGGCGTCCTGGGCCAGCGCGTTGAGGCGGTCCTCGATGAAGTCGGCGTGGTTGCTCAGTGGCTTGTGATCGCGCTTGGCACCCTTGACCGCCTCGCGCATCGGACGCCCGACGGCACCGCTGACATAGGTGCGGCCGCCGGCGTAGGCGCCGAGGGTGCGACCGACCGAGACGCTCTCGAGCGCAGCCATCGGGAAGCGCACGGTGGAGTAGAGGTGGTGGAGGACGAAGTCGCCCTCGCTGACCCCGACCTTGGTGCGGATGAAGGCGGCGTACGCCACCAGCACGAAGAGCACGCCGCCGGCCGTCGTCTCGGGGTGCCAGCCGGTGGCCGCGTCGATCACGATGACCGCGATCGCGGCCCCTGCGGAGAGGAAACCCCATGCGGTGCTGCTGGAGTTGCGGAACCACTCCTCGGGCTGGTCGTCATTCACGGCGCAAACATTAGCCCCCGACCCCGAGAGGCCTATGCTGAGGCCGTGCCTACCTCCACAGAGATCGCGAAGCTGATCGACCACACCCTCCTCAAGCCCGAGGCGACGCACGCCGACGTCGAGGCGCTGATCGTGGAGGCCGCCGAGCTCGGCACCTACTCGGTGTGCGTCTCGCCCTCGATGCTGCCGGTCGCCGCGCCGGCCGAGCTGAAGCTCGCCGCGGTGTGCGGCTTCCCGAGCGGCAAGCACATCTCCTCGGTCAAGGCCGCCGAGGCCGCGGCCGCGGTCGACGCCGGTGCCGACGAGATCGACATGGTCATCGACATCGGCGCCGCGAAGGAGAAGCGCTACACCGACGTGGAGGCCGACATCGCCGCCGTCCGGGCCGCGGCTCCGGCGCCGACGGTGCTGAAGGTGATCATCGAGTCCGCCGCGCTCGAGGACGAGGAGATCGTCGGCACCTGCCAGGCCGCCGTCCGCGCCGGCGCGGACTTCGTGAAGACCTCGACCGGTTTCCACCCCGCCGGCGGCGCCACCGTCCACGCGGTGGAGCTGATGCGCCAGACCGTCGGTCCTGACGTCGGCGTCAAGGCCTCCGGCGGCGTACGCACCATGGAGCAGGCCGAGCAGATGATCGCCGCCGGCGCCAACCGGCTCGGCGTCTCGGGCTCACGCGCGCTGCTGGCCGGGGCGCCGGGATCGGGTTCCGGCGCCGGCTACTGAGGCCGGCTACGCGGTTTCGGGCACTCTCGGGGAGAATGCTCCGGTGCGTGCTCAGGTCATCGTCCTCGCCGGCCCCTCCGGCGCCGGCAAGTCCCGTCTGGCCGAGCGGCTGGGTCTGCCGGTGCTCCGGCTGGACGACTTCTACAAGGACGGCTCCGACCCCTCGCTCCCCCGGATCACCGAGGGCCCGAACGCGGGCCTGGTCGACTGGGACCACCCCGACTCCTGGCTGCCGGATGACGCGGTGAAGGCGATCGCCGCGCTGTGCGAGGCCGGCACCGCCGACGTACCCGTCTACGACATCGCCCACGACGGTCGCACCGGCTGGCAGGAGCTCACCCTCGGCGACGAGTCGTTCTTCGTCGCCGAGGGGATCTTCGCCCAGGACATCGTGGCCGAGTGCCTCGACGCGGGGTTGCTGGCCGCCGCCTACTGCGTCACCCAGTCACCGACGGTGACCTTCTGGCGCCGGCTCACGCGCGACCTCCGCGAGCGCCGCAAGCCACCGAACGTGCTGGTCAAGCGGGGCCTGGCGCTGATGCGCGCGCAGCCGCAGGTCGTCGCGGACGCGGTCGCCAAGGGCTGCACCGCGGTCTACCCGAAGCACGGCTATGTCGCCGTTCAGCGTCTCACAGGGCCGCGTACGCGTCCTTGATCTCGTGGATGAGATCCACCCGCTCGTCGTAGGGGATGAACGCGGACTTCATCGCGTTGGTCGTCAGCCGCTGGAGCTCGGGCAGCCCCCAGCCGAAGGCCTCCACGATCCCGGCCATCTCCGCCGACATCGAGGTGCGTGACATCAGCCGGTTGTCGGTGTTGATCGTGACCCGGAAGCCGAGGTCGTAGAGCAGCCCGATGGGGTGCTCGGCGATCGACTTCGCGGCCCCGGTCTGGACGTTGGAGCGCGGGCAGAGCTCGAGCGGGATCCGCCGGTCCCGGACGTACGCAGCCAGCCGGCCGAGCCGCGGCGCCTCGCCCTCCTCGATCGTGATGTCCTCCACGATCCGTACGCCGTGACCGAGCCGGTCGCAGCCGCAGGGGTGCACGGCCTCCCAGATCGAGGGCAGCCCGAAGCCCTCGCCGGCGTGGATGGTGAAACGCATGTTCTCCGCTGCCAGGTGCTCGAACGCCGCCAGGAACCGGCTCGGCGGGAAGCCCTTCTCCGGCCCGGCGATGTCGAACCCGGCGACCCCACGGTCGCGCCAGGCCACCGCGAGGTCGGCGATCTCGGTGGCGTGAGCGGCCTGCCGCATCGCGGTCAGCAGCTGGCGTACGACGATCTTCTTCCCGGTCGCGGCGACGGCTGCCGTGCCCTCGTCGAACCCGGCCTGGACGGCCGCGACGACCTCCTCCGGCTCGTGACCGTTGGCCAGGTGGAGCTCGGGCGCCCAGCGGACCTCGGCGTAGACGACGCCGTCCTCGGCGAGATCCTCGACGCACTCACGAGCCACCCGGGTCAGCGCGGGCAGGGTCTGCATGACCGCCAGCGTGTGCGCGAACGTGTCCAGGTAGCGCTCCAGCGAGCCCGAGTCAGCGCTGGTGACGAACCATTCCTCCAGCGCGACCGGATCGTCCTGGGTCCCCTCGGGCAGCTGGTGGTCAACCTCGGCGGCGAGCTCGATGAGGGTCGAGGGACGTACGCCACCGTCGAGGTGGTCGTGGAGCAGCACCTTCGGCGCCGCCTTGATCTGCATGTCGGACGGTTCCATGGGCCTATTGTTCCCTATCGGACTAGATTCCGGGGGTGCGCAAATTCACCACTCTCGAAGAAGTCTCCGACGCCGCAGGCACCGAGATCGGCACCGGCGAATGGCTCCAGGTCGACCAGGACCGCGTCAACGCGTTCGCCGACGCCACCGGCGACCACCAGTGGATCCACGTCGACGAGGCGCGGGCCAAGGAGGGCCCCTTCGGGGGCACCATCGCCCACGGCTACCTGACTCTGTCGCTGATCCCCTACCTCGGCGTGAGTGTCTACTCGCTGGAGACTCCGGGCGCCAAGCTCAACTACGGCCTCAACAAGGTCCGGTTCCCCACCCCGGTCCTGGTCGGCTCCCGGATCCGCCCGGTCGTCTCGTTCGGCGAGGTCACCGAGCTCCCCACCGGGCTGCAGCTCGTCGTGAAGACCACGATCGAGATCGAGGGCTCCGCCAAGCCGGCATGCGTCGCGGAGTCAGTCGTCCTGCTCCTCGAAGACTGAATCTCAGGAGTAGTCGGCCCACAGCCGCCGGGCACTGCCGTCGACGGTGATCTCGCCGCCGTACGGCAGGACCCACTGCGGTCGGGTGTGCCCGAACGGCGGGCCGACGACGACCACCGCATCGGGGTTGTAGCGGGCGACGGTCTCGATCGCCGCGTCCCGCTGCTCGGCGCGCTTGGCGGCCCGCTCCTCGGCGCTCGGGCGGTGCTCGAAGTCCGACGTCGGCGGACGCGCGACGACCACCGCGTCGATCGCCTCGAGCAGCCCGCGCTCGCCCAGGGATCGGGTAATCCAGGCGAACTCGCGCGCCGGGATGCGCAATTCGGAGGACTCGAGCAGAAGTACGCCGCCCGCCACCACCCCCGGGTCGGCCGGGAAGCGTCCGGCTGTGAGCGCCCACTGGAGGATCTCGATGCAGCCACCCCAGGTGCGGCCGGTCACGGTGCGAGCCGGGCCCGCCCAGGTCCACGGCTCGGTCGCCTCCCGCTCGCCGTACTCGGTCAGCGCCCGCGGGTCGTTCCAGTCGCGGCCGATGTCCTCGGACTCCCCCGGCTCGGTGATCTCGAGGGTCTCGCCGGTGAGGAGAGCCGCCTTCAGCGAGGCCTCGTGGATCGGGTCGAGCGCCGGCCCCGGACCGAGGTGGACCTGGGTCGAGCCGCCGTGGAACGCGGCGACGCCGCTGGTCCACAGCCAGTTGAGCAGATTGGTGTTGTCGCTGTAGCCGAGGAAGGGCTTCGGGTCCTTCCGGACCAGGTCGGGGTCGAGGTGCGGGATCACGGTGATCTGGTCCTCGCCACCGATGGTCGCCAGGACCGCCCGGATCTCCGGGTCGGCGAACGCCGCGTTCACGTCCGCCGCGCGCTCCTGCGCCGACGCGCCCAGCTTCCGGGTCGTCGGGTACTCCACCGGCACCAGCCCGGTCACCTCGGCCAGCCGCGCCAGCGCCTGCTCGTGGATCGCCGGCGCCACCCCCGGCGCGGCGAACGAGGGTGACAGCACGGCGACCTTGTCGCCCGCGACGGCCTTGGGTGGCTTGACGATCTCCATGGAGGAAGTCTGGCCGTCGGCCGGCATGCGATGCGAACTGTTATCGGTCCGGCCCGCCGGCGAGGTGTAACACGCTGTTACACGGTCTATCCGGTCGTTCGAATAGGGCGAGTAGTGCTACGAACGACGTGTTACAGCTCGCGGAGACCGACGAACACGACCCCCGCCGGACTCCTCCGCGGCTAGCTGATGCGGTCGAGGATCAGCGGCGTCGCCTCGTACGCGGCCCCGTCCCCGATCTCGTAGCCACCCTCCAGCGCGGCCAGAGCCCGGTCGAAGCGCTCGGGCGTGTCGGTGTGGAGCGTGAACAGCGGCGCACCGGCCGTCACCTCGTCGCCCGGGCGGGCGTGCCAGGTGACCCCGGCGCCGGCCTGGACGGCGTCCTCCTTGCGCTCGCGCCCGGCACCGAGGCGCCAGGCGGCGAGGCCGACGGCCATCGCGTCGAGCCGGGTCAGCACGCCCGACGAAGGTGCGGTGACGACGTGGGTCTCGCGTGCGACCGGCAGCGGCGCCGAGGGGTCACCGCCCTGGGCCGAGATCATCGCCCGCCAGGCGTCCATGGCCTTTCCCGAGGCGAGTACGTCGGCAGGATCCGGGCCGGACACACCGGCGGCCGTCAGCATCTCCCGGGCGAGCGCGACGGTGAGCTCGACGACGTCGGCAGGGCCACCGCCGGCGAGGACCTCGACGGACTCGGTCACCTCGATCGCGTTGCCGGCGGTGAGGCCGAGCGGCGTGGCCATGTCGGTCACGAGCGCGACCGTGTTGACCCCGGCGTCGGTGCCGAGGTCGACCATGGTGCGCGCCAGCTCCTGCGCGGAGGCGAGAGTCTTCATGAAGGCGCCGGCGCCGACCTTGACGTCGAGCACGAGCGCACCGGTGCCCTCGGCGATCTTCTTGGACATGATCGAGGAGGCGATCAGCGGGATCGACTCGACGGTCCCGGTGACGTCACGCAGCGCGTAGAGCTTTCGGTCGGCCGGGGCCAGCCCCTCACCGGCCGCGCAGATCACCGCGCCGACCGACCCGAGCTGGGCGAGCATCTCCTCGTTGGACAGCGACGCGCGCCACCCGGGGATCGACTCGAGCTTGTCGAGCGTGCCACCGGTGTGGCCGAGCCCGCGTCCGGACAGCTGCGGCACCGCCACTCCGCAGGCGGCGACCAGCGGCGCCAGCGGCAGTGTGATCTTGTCGCCCACGCCGCCGGTGGAGTGCTTGTCGGCCGTCGGCCGGTCCAGGGAGTCGAACGACATCCGCTCCCCAGACGCGATCATCGCCGCCGTCCACCGCGCGATCTCGCGCCGGGACATCCCGTTGAGCAGGATCGCCATGTTGAGCGCCGACATCTGTTCCTCAGCCACGACTCCGGCCGTGTAGGCCGCGATCATCCAGTCGATCTGCGAGTCGCTGAGCTCGCCACCGTCGCGCTTGGCGAGGATCACCTCGACCGCATCATGTTCCGCCATACGGACAGCGTAAAGCGCGACTGCCGCGGTCCCCCACCGGGCGTCGTCCGGCCGGTTACGCCAGGGCCTCCGGACCGAAGGCGTCGGGAAGGACCTCCGACATCGGCTTCACGCCGGAGACGGTCATCAGCAGCAGCTCGGGGCCGCCGTTCTCCCACAGGAGCTGGCGGCAGCGGCCGCACGGCATGATGACCTCGCCGGAGCCGTTGACGCAGACGACGTGGGTGAGCCGGCCGCCGCCGGTCATGTGCAGCGAGGAGACCAGGCCGCACTCGGCGCACAGCGTGACCCCGTAGGCCGCGTTCTCCACGTTGCACCCCTGGAGAAGGCGCCCGTCGTCGGCGATTCCGGCCACTCCGACGCGGAAGTCGGAGTAGGGCGCATACGCATGTTTTGCGGCCTCGACCGCCTGCACACGCAGGCCTTCCCAGTCAAAGCCCTCTGCGACGTACGTCTGCTTCTCGGTCATGGTTCGACCTTAAAGCCTGTCCGGACAACCAAGCGCAACCTACGAGGCTTAGGCTTCGTCGAGATCAAAAGTTGGTAACCGTTCGCGTAATCCCTGGCAATGCTCGGTCTTTGGGGAGAACGTTCGGACATGAATGTCCTTTGCGCCGTGATTCGCGGAGCAACGACCTGGAGGCACCAGTGAAGAACAACATCAAGAAGGCCGCCGCCGGCGGCTTCGCCGCGGTCCTGACCGCTGCCGCGCTCGCCGCGTGCGGAGAGGCGCCTGCCGAGCGCGCCGGGGAGGGGAACAGCGACTACCTTCCCTGCATCGTCTCCGACGAGGGCGGCTTCGACGACAAGTCGTTCAACCAGCTCAGCTATGAGGGCGTGAAGGAAGCCGCCGATGAGCTGGGCTCGAAGTTCAAGGACGTCGAATCCAACAGCCCCAACGACTACACCTCCAACCTGGAGAGCCTGGTCGGGCAGGGTTGCGACACCATCGTGACCGTCGGCTTCGCCCTCTCCGCTGCGACCATCGAGTCCGCGAAGGCCAACCCCGAGACCGAGTACGTCCTGATCGATGACGCGGCCGACGCCGACTTCGACGGCAAGACCGACGCGGAGAACATCAAGCCGATCCTCTACGACACCGCCCAGGCCGCGTTCCTGGCCGGCTACGTCGCCGCGGACTACACCAAGACCGGCGTCGTCGGCACCTACGGCGGTCAGCCGTTCCCGACCGTGACGATCTTCATGGACGGGTTCAAGCAGGGCGTCGAGTACTACGCGAAGACCAAGAACAAGGACGTCAAGGTCGTCGGCTACGAGGGCGGCGAGAAGGGCTCCTTCACCGGCGAGTTCGTCGCCAACGAGAAGGCCACCAACACCGCCCGTCAGATCATCGACCAGAACGCGGACGTGATCCTGCCGGTCGGCGGCCCGATCTACCAGGGCGCGCTCACCGCGATCGACGACTCCGGCAAGGACGTGGCCCTGATCGGTGTCGACGCCGACTTCTACGAGACCGACCCGAACACCCAGGACGTCGTGCTCACCTCCATCCTGAAGAACATGAAGACCTCCACCACGGATGTCATCCTCGCCGCGGGTGAGGACAAGTTCGACGCGACGCCTTACGTCGGCACGCTGGAGAACGACGGGGTCGGCCTGGCGCCGTTCCACAACTTCGAGTCGAAGGTGTCGGAGACCCTCCCCGCCGAGATCGAGGAGGTCACCGCCGGGATCAAGGACGGCTCGATCAAGGTCAACTCCTACCTCGCGAAGTGACCCACCCGGTGGTCCCGCCCGTCGGGACCACCACGACGAGGGGGCCGGACGCACCCGGCCCCCTCGCCACGTACTTTCGGAATTTCTCCACCCCTGCAAGGAATGATCCGTGCCATGAGACTCGCGCTTCGCGACATCACCAAGCGCTTCGGCTCCCTGGTCGCCAACGACCACATATCCCTGACCGTCGAGCCGGGCGAAATCCACTGCCTGCTCGGTGAGAACGGTGCGGGCAAGTCCACGCTGATGAACGTGCTCTACGGCCTCTACCAGGCCGACGAGGGCGAGATCTTCATCGACGACGAGCCGCAGCGCTTCAAGGGTCCCGGCGATGCGATGGCCGCCGGCATCGGCATGGTGCACCAGCACTTCATGCTCATCCCTGTCTTCACCGTCGCGGAGAACGTCATGCTCGGCCACGAGGCCACCGGGTTCGCCGGCAGCCTCGACCTCGACGCCGCCCGTAAGCGCGTCCGGGAGATCTCCGAGCGCTTCGGCTTCCAGGTGGACCCCGACGCACTTGTCGAGGACCTTCCCGTCGGCGTCCAGCAGCGGGTCGAGATCATCAAGGCGCTCTCGCGTGACGCCGAGGTGCTCGTGTTCGACGAGCCGACCGCCGTACTGACCCCGCAGGAGACCGATGACCTGATGGCGATCATGCGCCAGCTCAAGGCATCGGGCACGGGCATCGTGTTCATCACCCACAAGCTTCGCGAGGTGCGCGAGGTGGCCGACCGGATCACGGTCATCCGCCGGGGTGCGGTCGTCGGCGAGGCCTCCCCGGAGGCCTCCAACGCAGAGCTCGCGGCCCTCATGGTCGGGCGGCCGGTCGAGCTCAAGGTGCACAAGGACCCGGCGCAGCCGGGCGAACGCGCACTCGTCGTCTCCGACCTGACGGTGGCCGACGAGGACGGCCGTGTGCACGTCGACTCGATCAGCTTCCACATCGACGCCGGTGAGATCCTCGCCGTCGCCGGGGTCCAGGGCAACGGCCAGACCGAGCTCACCGAAGCCATGGTGGGCCTGGCTCCGCACGTCGAGGGCTCGATCAAGCTCGACGGCCACGAGATCGTGGGCCGCTCGGTGCGCAAAGCGCTCGAGGCGGGGATCGGGTTCATCCCCGAGGACCGCCAGGTCGACGGTTTGGTCGGCAACTTCACCATCGCCGAGAACCTCATGCTCAACCGCAGCCACGAGGAGCCCTTCGTCTCGCGCGGTTCGCTGAACCTCAAGAAGCTCGACACCTTCGCCAAGGAGAAGCTGGCCGAGTACGACGTACGCGCCCCCGGGGTCTCGACCCTGGCCGGGCAGCTGTCTGGCGGCAATCAGCAGAAGGTCGTCGTCGCCAGAGAACTCTCTCGCGACCTGCGACTTCTCGTCGCGGCACAGCCGACGCGCGGCGTCGATGTCGGCTCGATCGAGTTCATCCATCAGCAGATCGTGGCCGCGCGCGACACCGGCGTCCCGGTGCTCGTGGTCTCCACCGAGCTCGACGAGATCGCCGCTCTCGCCGACCGGATCATGGTCCTCTACCGCGGGCGGGTCGTGGGCATCGTGCCCGCCGACACCTCCCGCGAAACCCTCGGCCTGATGATGGCCGGCGAGTCTCCTGAAGGGAGCGAAGCGTGAGCGAGAAGGGGCCGGAGAATCAGCCGGCCGAGACGACGGAGCCGACGGAGCCGGCCGAGCCGACAGAACCGGCTGCCTCCGACACCGACCGGGTGCCCGAGGCTAGCCGTTGGCACCTGGCGATGCGCGAGATCACCGCAGGCAACGCGCTGGTCGCGGTGCTCTCGGTCGTGCTCGCGATGTTCTTCGGGTCGTTGATGATCCTCTTCACCGACGAGGACGTCCGTTATGGGCTCTCCTACTTCTTCGCCCGCCCCTCCGACACGTTCTACTACGCGTGGGAGGCGATCTCCGGGGCGTACGTCTCGCTGTGGCGAGGTGCGGTGTACAACGATCTGGGCAGCACGTTCGTCCAGCAGGTCAAGCCGATCACCGAGACGCTGAAGTTCGCCGCGCCGCTGACGCTGGCCGGGCTCGGCATCGGCCTGACCTTCCGGGCCGGTCTCTTCAACATCGGCGGGCGCGGTCAGATGCTGCTCGGTGGCGCCGCGGCCGCGTTCGTGGCAGTCAGGCTCGACCTGCCGATGATCGTGCACCTGCCGCTGGCGATCCTCGTCGGCGCGCTGGTCGCTGCCCTGTGGGGCGGCATCGCCGGCCTCCTCAAGGCCCTCACCGGTGCCCATGAGGTGATCGTCACGATCATGCTCAACTACGTCGGCTACTACCTGGTCTTCTACGCGCTGACGCGCAAGTCGCTGCTCCAGGCACCGGGCTCGGGCAACCCGAAGTCCTCGCCGATGCCGGAGTCGGCGATCCTGCCGGACCTGCTCGGCCCGCAGTTCAACCTGCACGCCGGGTTCCTGCTCGCGGTGCTGGCGACGTTCCTGGTCTGGTGGATCCTCAACCGCTCCTCGCTGGGCTACCGGTTCCGGGCGGTCGGCGAGAACCCGTCCGCAGCACGGGCGGCGGGCATCAACGTCGGTGGCACCTATTTCAGCGCGTTCCTGATCTCCGGCGCGCTGGTCGGGACGGCCGGGGTCAACCAGGTGCTCGGCTCGGTGACCGACGGCGCGACCAGCGGTCTCGACGCCGGGATCGGCTTCGACGCGATCACCGTCGCGCTGTTGGGCCGCTCGCGTCCCTTCGGCATCCTGGCCGCCGGCATCCTGTTCGGCGCGTTCAAGTCCGGCGGCTTCTTCATGCAGGCCTCCGAGGGGATCCCGGTCGACATCGTGCTGGTCATCCAGTCCCTGATCGTGCTCTTCCTCGCCGCACCGCCTCTGGTGAAGGCGATCTTCCGACTCCCCACCAAGGAGGCCTGACCGTGTCCACTGTCGATCTTCCGGTCAACTCCGACGCACCCGCCGTCGCCGAGCGCATTCCGGGCGTGTGGAAGACGCCCGGCGTGATGGCTGCGTTCACCGTGCTGGTGGCGCTGCTCGTCCTCGTACGTCCCCGCTCCGGTGACTCCACCTTCCGGTGGAGCCGCGACGGCGACTGGTTCACGATCCCCGACATCGCGCTGCCCGCCAACGCCATCGTCTGGACGGCCGTGGTCCTGTGTCTCCTCGGCACCGCGCACGCAGCGTGGAACGCCTACTCCGGCCGCAAGACGCACCTGGTCGCGGTCGCCGCGTTCGCGGTCGTCGCGGTGTCCGGCTTCCTCGCCTGGGCGGTCGCGGGGAAGACGCTTCCCGTGGTCGGCCTGCTCGCCGGCGCCCTCGCGCTGGCGGTTCCGCTGGTCTTCGGTGCCCTCGGCGGCGTACTCGGTGAGCGGGCGGGTGTGGTCAACATCGCCATCGACGGCCAGCTGCTCTTCGGCGCCTTCGGCGCGGCGATCACCGCCTCGCTCACGGGTTCGCCGTGGGCGGGCCTGGTCGCGGCGATGCTCGCCGGCATGCTCATCGGGCTGCTGCTCGGCCTCTTCGCGATCACCTACTGGGTGGAGCAGGTCATCGTCGGTGTCGTCCTCAACGTGCTGGTCATCGGCTTCACCAGCTTCATGTTCTCCCAGGTCCTCTCGGAGAACGCGGCTGCCCTCAACAACCCGCCCCACTTCCCACGCCTGGAGATCCCGCTGCTGTCCGGCATCCCGGTCATCGGCCCGATCTTCTTCCGCCAGACCGTGCTGGTCTATCTGATGTACGCCGCGGTCGTCCTGATCGCGTGGGCGCTCTACCGCTCCAAGTGGGGACTGCGGGTCCGCGCGGTCGGCGAGCACCCGAAGGCCGCCGACACGGTCGGCATCAACGTGATCGCCACCCGCTACCGCACCGTGCTGCTCGCCGGCGCGATCGCGGGCATCGGCGGCGCGACCTACACGCTCGTCTCGGTGCCGTCCTTCGGACGTGAGATGACCGGCGGTGCGGGCTATATCGCGCTGGCGGCGGTGATCTTCGGCAAGTGGGACCCGATCAAGGCGACGCTGGCGGCGCTGCTCTTCGGCTTCGCGACCAACGTCGAGTCGGTGCTCTCGGTCATCGGCTCGCCGGTGCCGTCCCAGTTCATGCTGATGCTGCCCTACGTCGTGACCATCTTCGCCGTGGCCGGGCTCGTCGGGCACTCACGTGCCCCGGCTGCCGACGGCGTGCCGTACCGGAAGGGCTAGCTGGGCCTGCTCAGTGTGCGGTGGGCGGCGGCGGCAAGCACCTTGGCGCCGACGCCCACCGCACGCTCGTCGATGCGCAGGTCGCCCTGGTGGAGGTCGTAGGTGGGACCACCGGGGGTGCGTACGCCGAGCCGGAACATCGACCCCGGCACCTGCTCCTGGTACCACCCGAAGTCCTCGCCGCCGAGGCTCTGCGCGGAGACGACCGCGCCACGCTCACCGAGGACGTCCCGGACCGTGTCGACGAGGATCTGGTGGGACCCCTCGTCGTTGCTCACCGGCGGGACGCCCCGCGTGTAGTCGACGGCGGCCGTCACGCCATAGGGCGCGATGATCTCGGCGACCACCTCGCGCACCACGTGCTCGACCTCGCTCCAGGCGTCACTGTCGAGGATGCGTACGGTGCCCCCGACCGAGCCGTGAGCGGGGATCACGTTGTGGATCTGGCCGGCCGTGACCTTGCCCCAGACCACGCTCACACCGGCCCTGGGGTCCATCCGCCGGCTCAGGATCACGGGCAGCTCGGTGGTCACCTTGGCGAGCGCGAAGACCAGGTCGCCGGTCAGGTGCGGGCGCGAGGTGTGACCGCCGGTGCCGCTGAGGTGGACGTCGATCATGTCGGCCGCGCTGGTCAGCGCGCCGGAGCGGAGCCCGACCCGTCCGACGTCCACGGTCGGGTCGCAGTGCAGCGCGAAGATCCGCTCCACGTCGTCGAGCGCACCCAGGCTCATCAGGTGCAGCGCCCCGCCCGGCATGACCTCCTCGGCAGGCTGGAACAGCAGGCGTACGCCGCCGGGAAGCGGTGACTCGCGGTGCAGGTCGGCCAGGGCGAGGCCGGCGCCGAGCAGCGCCGTGGTGTGCACGTCGTGGCCGCAGGCGTGGGCGACCCCGGGGACGGTGCTCGTCCAGACATCGGTGGTGACGTCGTCTACGGGCAGCGCGTCCATGTCACCTCGCAGCGCGACGACGTTCTCCCCCTCGCCCAGATCAGCGATGAGACCGGTCGCAGAGGGCCGGTCGACCTGCCAACCCGCCTTCTCCAGCCGCTCGGCGATCAGCTCTGTGGTGCGGTGCTCCTGCCAGGACAGCTCCGGGTGGGCATGGATGTCCCGGCGCAGGTCGATCAGCTCGGCATCGTAGGCGTCGACTCGCTCGGCGAGGAAGGCAGCAGGCTCCAGCATGGTCCCGCCAGACTAATCCTTGTCGTAGGCGGCCAGGATCCTGTCCGCCGCCACGGTCGCGGGAAGCTCGCCGGAAAGCACCTCACCGCGGATCTGATCACGGATCGCCTTGACGCCCGGAGAGTGCTTGAGTCGCTGGTCGAGCTCGTCACGGACGAGCGCCCAGGTGAAGTCGAGCTGCTGCTCGGCACGCTTGGTGCGCAGGCCGTCCTCGCCGAGGTGGGCGCGGTGCGCCATCACCTGCTCCCACACCGAGTCGACCCCGTCGTCGTGGAGTGCCGAGGCGGTGATCACCGGTGGTGCCCACTCCTCACGCGAGCGCACCAGCCGCAGCGCGCCGGCGAGCTCGCGTGCGGCCGCACGCGCCTCCTGGGCACGGTTGGGGTCGTCGGGGTCGGCCTTGTTGACCGCGATCACGTCGGAGATCTCCAGGATGCCCTTCTTGATCCCCTGCAGCTGGTCTCCGGTGCGCGCGATGGTGAGGAACAGGAACGTGTCCACCATCCCCGCCACGGTCACCTCGGACTGCCCCACCCCGACAGTCTCGACGAGGATCACGTCGTAGCCGGCCGCCTCGAGCACGGCCATCGCCTGCACGGTCGCCCGGGCGACCCCGCCGAGCGTCCCCGCGCTCGGCGAGGGCCGGATGAAGGCGTTGGGGTCCACCGAGAGCCGCTGCATGCGCGTCTTGTCGCCCAGGACGGAGCCGCCGGTGCGTACGGAGGACGGGTCGACGGCCAGCACCCCGACCTTGAGGCCGTTGGCGGTCAGCCGGCTGCCGAGCGCCTCGATGAAGGTCGACTTGCCGACCCCGGGAACGCCGGAGATCCCGACCCGCACGGTGTCGCCCGCGGGGAGCTTGGTGAGCAGCTCGCGCGCGATGTCGCGGTGCTGGGGCTTGGTCGACTCCACCAAGGTGATGGCTCGTGACACCGCCGCCCGTTTGCCGTCGCTGATGCCGTCGAGGAGGTCTTGTACGTCGGGCCCTGGCATGGCCAGCACCTTAGCCAAGACACCCGGCACCGCGCGGCCCGGCTCGACCAGCGGAGCCTGGCGAGCGCCGGTACGCTCGACCGACGTGACCGAGATGACGAGAACAGCGGTGGTGACAGGCGGCGGAACCGGACTGGGACGCGTCATCGCCCATCGGCTGGCGACGGACGGGCTCGAGGTGACCATCGTCGGTCGCCGGGCGGAGGTGCTCGAGACCGCGACCAAGGAAGTCAACGCCGCCGTCGGCGCCGACCGGGTGACGTACGTCGTCGCCGACTGCGCCGATCCGGGCGACGTACGCGCACTGGCCGCTGCTTGCCCGGACCGCCTGGACGTGCTCGTCCTCAACGCCGGCGGCAACGCCCCCGCGACCGGCGACGACCTGGAGGCACTGGCGCGCGACTGGGCGGCCGACTACCGGCTCAACGTGCTCACCGCGGTGCTCCCGGTCGAGGCGCTGTTGCCCGGGTTGGCCCGTCCAGGCGGCCGGATCGTCGCGATGAGCTCGATCTCCGCACTGCGCGGCCACGGTTCGTACGGAGCCTCCAAGGGCGCCATCAACACCTGGATCACCGGGCTCGCCGCCGAGGTCGCGGCCGACGGCATCACCGCCAACGCGGTCGCTCCCGGCTTCGTCCCGGACACCGAGTTCTGGGACTCCCGCCGCAGCCCCGAGCTGATCGAGGAACGCACCTCCCGGATCCCGATCGGCCGGCCCGGTAGGCCTGCGGAGGTCGCCGCACTCGTGGCTCACCTCGTCTCACCGGAGGCCGGGTTCACCACCGGACAGGTCGTCGGCATCCACGGTGGAGCGCTCTTGGCGCGACTGTGACTGCACGAATGGCCACCCAGGACATGGGTACCGAACAGGCATGACGGATCTCGGCTACACCCTGTTCACCGAGCAGAGCGGACCTCGCGACCTCGTGCGCTACGCCTCCTCCGCCGAGGAGGCCGGCTTCGACTTCGAGGTGATGAGCGACCACTACTCGCCGTGGCTGACGGAGCAGGGGCACGCACCGTACGCCTGGAGCGTGCTCGGCGCGGTCGCCCATGCCACCTCGCGCGTGGGCCTGATGACGTACGTCACCTGCCCGACGCTCCGCTACCACCCCGCTGTGGTGGCGCAGAAGGCCGCCACCGTGCAGCTGCTCGCCGAGGGGCGCTTCCGGCTCGGCCTCGGCTCCGGCGAGAGCCTCAACGAGCACGTCGTCGGCCAAGGCTGGCCCTCGGTCCAGGAACGGCACGCGATGCTCCGCGAGGCGGTCGGGATCATCCGCGACCTGCACACCGGCGAGCTGGTCGACCACCGCGGTGAATACTTCCAGGTCGACTCCGCCCGGATCTGGGACCTCCCCGAGGAGCCCGTCGAGATCGGGCTCGCCGTGGGCGGCGAACGCGCCATCGAGGAGCTCGCGCCGCTGGCCGACCACCTCATCGCCGTCGAGCCCGAGGCGTCACTGGTCGACACCTGGAACGGTGTCGAGGGCGCCAAGCGGATCGGCACCGGGGCTCGCGCGATCGGCCAGATCCCGATCTGCTGGGACCCCGACAAGGAGACTGCCGTGCGCCGTGCGCACGAGCAGATGCGCTGGTTCAGCGGCGGCTGGGAGGTCAACGCCAACCTGCCCACGCCGGCCGCTTTCGCCGCGGCCACCCAGCTCGTCCGTCCCGAGGACGTCGCCCGGTCGGTGCCGTGCGGTCCCGACCTGGATGCGATCGTCGAGGCGGTCTCGGCCTACTGGAAGGCAGGCTTCACCGACGTCGCGCTGGTGCAGATCGGCGGCGACACCCAGGACAGGTTCCTCGCCGAGGCCGCCCGGCCGCTGCTCGAGCGGCTCCGGGCGGCCGCGCCCTGATCACCGAGCACGCCGCAGGATGTCGTAGAGGACGTCGGGCAGCCGGCTCGACCGGGCGTCGTCCAGGGGCATCCAGGAGACACCCACCTGCAGCGCGTACCAACCGACGGCGGCGGCGATGATCGCCAGGCCGACGACGGCGATGACCCATCGCTGGGAAGGCGACGAGGCGGCGCGGGCGACTGGACCGACGGTGTCCCGGACCCGCTGAGAGGCGAGCCAGGCGGCGGACATGAAAGTCATCGCGGCGGCGTAGAGCACGGCGCTCAGTGGCACGCCCAGCGCCAGGAATCCCACGCCGGCGGCGGCCGCGATCACGCCGGTCAGCACGGTCAGCGCTGCCGTGCCAGGGATGGCGCGCACCAGGTCCCACGGCGAGCGGATGAGCGCCCACGGCCCGTCGTACCACTTCCGTCCGCGCGCCTCGCGGCGCTTCGACAGGTGGTCGGAGGCGAGCGATGCGGCCCGCAGCAGCCAGACACCGAGGCCGAGCAGGGCGACGCCGAGGAACGGGTACGCTGCGACGACCCCGGCCAGGATCGCGGCGAGCGCGACCAGGATCAGGAAGTGCATCGGGCCAGGCCAGCGCTTGAGTTTGGAGTGCGCGCTGGGCGGGCTCCAACCGGGCTCGGGCTGCGGAGCAGGTGGCGGCGGTGCGTGCGGATCGAACCGACGCACCACCAGAGGATCGGCCGGGGCGTCGGCGACGGTGACCGCGGTCGGCGGCACCTCCTCGACGGCAGGAGTCGCCACCTCCGTCACCGCGTCGCCGGCCGCGTCGGGGTCTACCAGCGTCGGCTTCAGCCCTGCGTTCATGGGTGCGGCGGCCAGCGGCATCGTCAGCGGCAGCACCTTCGTCACCGCCGCGGCGTCGCCCCCGGACCACGGCACCTCGGGCTCCATCAGCCACTCCTGCAGCTCCTCGAGACCCGGCCGGTCCGCGGGATCCGTCGCCAGCGCGGCCGTCAGCACCTCCCGCATCGACCCCTCGATCCCGTCGAGATCGTGCTGGCCGCGGCGTACGCGATCCAGGACGGCCATCGACGGCCCGGTCCCGAACGGAGGCCTGCCCAGCAGCGCATAGGCGGTGGTCGCCGCCCACGAGTGCACGTCGCTGGCCGGCGACGCGGGCGTCCCTTCCAGGATCTCCGGCGCCAGGTAGCCCGGCGTCCCGACCAGCCAACCGGTGAGGGTGATCTGGGGGTCGTCGGCGACCCGGGCCAGCCCGAAGTCGATGAGCACCGGCGTACGTCCCTCCATCACCACGTTGGAGGGCTTCACGTCCCGGTGCAGCACGCCGGCGTCGTGGCAGGCGGCGACGCCGTCGGCGAGGCAGCGGGCCAGCCAGAACCGGTCCTCGCCGAGGACCGGCCCGTCGTCCTTGATCCGGTCGTGCAGCGTCGACCCAGGCACGTAGCGGGTCGCTACGTAGGGGAGGTCCGCATAGGGGTCCGCGTCGACGATCTCGGCGATCCACGGGCTGCGCACCTGTCGCAGGGACCTGACCTCGCGCTCCAGCCGCGCACGGGTCTCCTCGTCCCCCACGACATGCGTACGCAGCACCTTCAGCGCCACCCGCTCGCCGGTCTCCTCGTGGCGGGCCAGGTGGACGACACCCATGCCGCCCTCACCGAGCTTGGTGAGGAGCTCGTAGGCCCCGACCCTCACCAGCCCGTCCCCGGATGCCCACCCGGGGCGTAGGTCCGTCACACCTGCGAGGGTATCCGCTCCGCCGCTGGTCAAGCCGCGAGCGCCAGCGAGCGTGTCGAGACCAACACAGTCCCATCGAGCGCCGACGAGCCGTGTTGGTCTCGACACGGATTCGTTCGTTCCTCACGAATCCGGCTCGACCAGCGAAGCGGTCAGTGGTCGAGCTGCTCCCGCAGACGACCGAGCAGATCGAGGGCGGAGTCGGCGATGACGGTGCCCGGAAGGAAGACCGCGGCCGCGCCCATCTGCTCGAGCGTCGCCACATCGTCGGGCGGGATGACGCCGCCGATGACGATCATGATGTCCGGGCGCCCCTGCTCCTCCAGCGCCGCCTTCAGCGCGGGGAGCAGTGCGAGGTGACCGGCAGCCAGCGACGAGACCCCGACGATGTGTACGTCGGCGTCGACCGCCTGCTGCGCGACCTCCTCAGGCGTGGAGAACAGCGGGCCTACGTCGACGTCGAAGCCGAGGTCGGCGAAGGCCGAGACCACGACCTTCTGGCCACGGTCGTGACCGTCCTGGCCCATCTTCGCGACGAGGATGCGCGGGCGGCGCCCCTCGGCCTCCTCGAACTCCTTGGTCGCCTTCAGCACCTCGGTGACCTTGGAGTCACCCGACGTCGTCGCCTCGTCCCGATACACACCGGAGATGGTACGGATGACGGCCTGGTGCCGTCCCCAGGCCTTCTCCATCGCGTCGGAGATCTCGCCGACGGTCGCCTTCGCCCGCGCCGCGTCGACGGCCAGCTTGAGCAGGTTGCCGTCCAGGTTGCCGGTGCCGCTGGGCTTGCTCGTCGCGCCGGCCGCAGTGGTGATGGCTTCCAGGGCCCGGCGTACGTCCTCGGCGTCGCGCTCCGCGCGCAGCCGCTCCAGCTTGGCGACCTGCTGCTTGTAGACCTGGTCGTTGTCGACCTTGAGGACGTCGAGCGGGTCCTCGGAGGGGAGCCGGAAGGTGTTGACGCCGATCAGCTTCTGAGCACCGGAGTCGAGGCGCGCCTGAGTGCGGGCGGCCGCCTCCTCGATGCGCATCTTCGGGATGCCCTGCTCGATCGCCTTGGCCATCCCGCCGGCCGCCTCGGCCTCCTGGATGTGGGCCCAGGCGCGCTCGGCGAGGTCGTGGGTGAGCTTCTCGACATAGTAGGAGCCGCCCCACGGGTCGATGATCTCGGTCGTGCCGGACTCCTGCTGCAGGAGCAGCTGGGTGTTGCGGGCGATCCGGGCCGAGAAGTCGGTCGGCAGCGCGATGGCCTCGTCCAGCGCATTCGTGTGCAGCGACTGGGTGTGGCCCTGGGTCGCGGCCATCGCCTCGATCGCGGTGCGGCCGACGTTGTTGAAGACGTCCTGGGCGGTCAGCGACCAGCCGGAGGTCTGCGAGTGGGTCCTCAGGGACAGCGACTTCGGGTTGGACGGGTCGAACTGCGACACCAGACGCGACCACAGCGCGCGGGCCGCGCGCATCTTGGCGACCTCCATGAAGAAGTTCATCCCGATGGCCCAGAAGAACGACAGGCGCGGCGCGAACGCGTCGACGTCGAGCCCGGCGGCGAGACCGGTGCGGAGATACTCCACCCCGTCCGCCAGCGTGTAGGCGAGCTCGAGGTCGGCCGTCGCCCCGGCCTCCTGCATGTGGTAGCCGGAGATCGAGATCGAGTTGAACCGGGGCATCTTCGCGGCGGTGTAGGAGAAGATGTCGCCGATGATCCGCATCGACGCCGCCGGCGGGTAGATGTAGGTGTTGCGGACCATGAACTCCTTGAGGATGTCGTTCTGGATGGTCCCGGCCAGCTTCTCGGGCGGAACCCCCTGCTCCTCAGCAGCCACGATGTAGAGCGCCAGCACCGGCAGCACCGCACCGTTCATGGTCATCGAGACCGACATCTGGTCCAGCGGGATGCCGTCGAACAGCGTCCTGGTGTCGTAGATCGAGTCGATCGCGACGCCCGCCATGCCGACGTCACCGCGGACCCGCGGGTGGTCGGAGTCGTAGCCACGGTGGGTGGCGAGGTCGAAGGCGACGCTCAGGCCCTTCTGGCCGGCAGCGAGGTTGCGCCGGTAGAACGCGTTGGACTCCTCCGCGGTCGAGAACCCGGCGTACTGCCGGATCGTCCACGGCTGGGTCGTGTACATCGTCGGATAGGGCCCGCGCAGGAACGGGCTCAGGCCGGGGAAGGTGTCGAGCGCGTCGAGGCCCTCGAGGTCCGCGGGGCCGTAGCCCGGCTTGATCTCGATGCCCTCGGGGCTCAGCCACCCCTCGCCGGTCGGCACGGTCGGGGCGCCCGCCGGACCCCTCTCGCCGTTCAGCGGGATTCCTTTGAAGGAGCCGGGAATCGTCATGAGAGCTTCTCCCTCGTAGCGGTCAGGAAGGCGAGCGCGTCGACACCCATCGAGGCGGCGTCGTCCACCTCGGCGTCGACGGCGTCGGGCTTCCCGGCGATGATCACGTGCGTGGCGCCGGCCTCGCGGAGGGCCGCGATCGCGGCCGCGCCCCACTCGGCGTACGCCTTGTCCGAACCGGCCAGGCAGACGACCGGCGGCGCGCCGGCCCCGCGGTACTTCCCGGCCAGGTCCTCGGCATCAGCGGTCGCGCCCGCGACCTCGACGCCGATGCCGCCGGCGGCGAGGAGGTTGGTCGCGAAGGTCGCCCGGGCGGTGTGCTGGGCGACGGTGCCGAGGGTCGCGAGGAAGACGCGAGCCGTGGCGGGGGTGTCGCGCAGGGCCTCGAAGGAGGCGCCGTAGCGCACCACCCGCTCGCTGAGCGGGTCGACCGGCCGCTCGGGCAGCGTCTCGGCGAGGTTGGGGAACTCGGTGAGCCCGGTGATCGGACGCTTGCGGCGCGCGATCGCCTTCTCCCGCGCCGCCGAGACCGCGGCGATCCGGTCGCGGAAGGGCGAGAAGTCGTGGCCACCGACGGCGTTCGCCCCGGTCCACTCCTCCTCGAGCTGGATGAACGCCTCCCAGCCGGCGGCGGCCATGTCGGCGGTCAGCTGCTCGACGGCGTAGGAACCGCCGGCGGGGTCGGCGACGGCCGCGACGTGGGACTCGTCGATCAGCAGGTGGGACACGTTGCGGGCGATCCGCCGACCGAACCCGTCCGGCACCCCGTTGGCGGAGTCGAAGGGCAGCACGGTGACCGCGTCCGCCCCGCCGACGCCGGCGGCGAAGGCCGCGACGGTGCCGCGCAGCATGTTCACGTAGGGGTCGTACTTCGACAGCATCGGCCGCGAGCTCACCGCGTGGATGCGCATCTCCACCGCCTCGGCCCCGGAGAGCTCGAGGACGCGTGCCCACAGCTGCCGGGCGGCCCGCAGCTTGGCGATCGTGGGGAACTGCTCGTCGGTGGCCGCGTAGCGGAAGTCGATGAGGCTCGCCGCGACGGCCGGAGAGAACCCGGCCTCGGTCAGCGCCCGCAGGTAGGCGACGCCGACCGCGATCGACCAGCCGAGCTCCTGGACGTCGGAGGCACCGAGGTCGTGGGCGGCGGTGGCATCGACGACGATCGCGCGCACCCCGATCCCCTGGGCCAGGCGGGCCAGGTCGACCAGCTCGGCGAACGCCTCGTCGGGTGCCAGCGGGAGGTCGCGCAGCAGCGCGCCCATCGGGTCGGCACCCAGGTTCGTCTCGGCATGCAGCCCGGTGCCGCGCTCGGCGATCAGCGCGAGCAGGTTCTGGGCGACCTTGACCGCACCGATCGGCGCGTCGAGCACGACCGGAGCCAGGTCGAGGAGCACCTTGTCGAGGAGCACCGCGAGGTCAGTGGTCTCGTCGGCGGCGACCCACAGCGAGGAAACCCCGCCGTCGAGGTCGACGAGAGCCGCCTCGTTGGCCACCTTCGCGTCCACCCCGGACAGACCGGAGACGAGCGAGCGGATGTCCCAGGCGCCGGAGCGCGTCGGACGGGCTTCGTCGGCGTAGGACTCCCCGGGCAGCCCGAGCGGGGCGATCCGGAGTCCGTCGAGAGAGGTGCGGGTCAGCTTGTCCCAGACGAGGGCGTCGGCGTCGTCGGCACTCAGCCGACCACTCTTGCGGAGGACGGCAGCGGTCGCCGCCTCCCACTCTGCCTGGGAATGGGCATCCGCCGGCTGGGCAAGGCGCAACGAGTCGGCGCGAGCGGCGTCGTTCATGGATCGAACCTTAGGCGGATGAAGTGGCGGTGACCACAAAGTGTGAGGTTTACAACCGCTAACTGAGACGCAGCACCAGGTTCACCGCAGTGAAGGTACGCGCTCCGGGCGGGCAGGTCCACCGGGTCACCCCGCGATCCTCACCGTCGTCGTCCACACGAAGCTCCCCCGAGACCCCCATGGTCCAGTAATCCCACGAAGGCCACCCGGACCCCAGGAGCGTGAGGCACATCAGGTGTGCGTGGCGCTCCTAGGGATCAGGAACCGCAGCAGCGGCAGGCCGGTGTAGACGAGCACCCACACCGGCCAGAAGAAGCCTCGCTCGGTGAGGTGCCAGGCAGCGACGGCGATCGCACCGCAGATCAGGAACACCAGAAGATCCCGTACGAAGCGCGAGCCTGCCCCGCCCGGCGAGGCAGGATCCTCACCCAGGTCGTCGACCACCGCGGCGAGGTCGGCGGACCGGGCCGCACCCCAGACCGCCTCGGCACGCGACTCCAGCTCGGGCGCGTCGATCCGCCCCGCGGCGTACGCCTCGACGAGCCGCGCCCGCGCGGCCTCACGCTCGAGGTCGCCGACCCGCATCACAGGCCCTCGAGGTCGAGGGCCCGGCCGGCGGCGTACAGGTCCTTCGGGCAGGTCGAGGCGGCGCAGTCCTGGTAGCGAGAAGCCAGCCGGGAGAGCGTCTTGACGGCCTCCGCGGACGCGGGGTCGGCGGCGAGGTTGTGTTGCTCATAAGGATCCGAGGACCGGTCGTAGACCTCGACCTGGCCGGTGTGCAGGCGGGCGTAGGTCCAGGAGCCGACGCGGACGCCGGACCACAGCTGCCTGCTCCCGTCGGCGACCCGCCAGCCGGCGATCGGGATCGCGCGGACCTGCTCGGGCGCGCGCAGCCACGGCATGATGTCGATCCCGTCGAGCGCCCGCGGAGGCCGGGCGCCGGCCGCCGCGAGCAGGGTCGCGGCGAGATCCGGGTTGGTGACCGGGGTCCGCACCGTCCGGCCGCGGGGCACTCCAGGACCGCTCATCAGCACCGGGATCCGGAGCGACTCGTCGTAGTGCCACAGCTTGCCGTTGAGGTTGTGGTAGCCGTTGGAGAAGCCGTTGTCGGAGGTGAAGACGACCAGCGTGCGCTTCAGCTCACCGCTCTTCCTCAGCCCCACCAGGAGCGAGGCGATGTTGCGGTCCAGGCTGCGGATCGCCTCGAGCCGGCGCTGGTAGGCGATCCGGAGTGCGTCCTTCTTCCGTGGGTTGAACTTCCCACGACCCGGCGAGCCCTTGGCATAGCCGGAGGTGTCCTCGGGGAAGAGGTTGGGTCGCGCCGGGATCGGCACGTTGTCGTAGAACCCGCGATCCTGCCGGTCCGGCACGGTCACCGACAGCGCGGCGTCGGTGCCGGGGTAGATCTTCTTCGGGTCATCGGGCCCTGACGGCCCGCCGTGGTGCGGCGCCACGTAGTTGACCCAGGTGAACCACGGCCTCCCCGACCGGCGCTCCGCCGCGATCCCGGCCTTCGCGTGCTCGGTGATGACGGTCGAGGAGTAGCCCTTCGACTTGATGGTCTCGCCGTTGACGTTGAACTTCGGCGAGCGGAAGTTGTAGGTCGACGGGTCGACGGTCGCGCGCCACTGGTCCCACCCGGGCGGCACGTCGCCGCGAGTCGCGCCCTCGCCGTAGCCGTTGAGGTACTTCCCGGCCAGGATCGTCGAGTAGCCCGCGTCCTGCAGCGAGGTCGCGACCGTCGAGGAGTCGTCGAAGGCCCGATAGCCGCCGTAGGGCCCCTCGATCGTGCGCGCGCCGTGGTTGTGCGCATACTGCCCGGTCAGCAGCGAGGCCCGCGCCGGCACGCAGATCGGCGTCGGCGCGATCCCCTCGGAGAAGGAGACGCCGGTCCGCTCGACCAGCTTCCGCACCTGCGGCAGGTGGTCCATGTCGAGATAGGAGAGGTCGTCGACCGTGACCAGCAGCAGGTTCGGCTTCTTCACCGGCCGTTCCAGGGCAGGCGTACGCGTCGGGGCCGCCGCCACGGCGGCCGGCTCGTGCACCAGGCCGGTCACCGCGAGGGCGCTCATCGCAGCCGTCGCCACGGCTGCCCGCCTGCGGCGGGTGAACAGGTTGCTGACCGGCATGACCAAACACTCCTCAAGTAATATGAGTTGTTTAGTCTACTTTAACGCGACGCTCTCAGCTCGTGGTGACCAACGTGAGCGACACGACGCCGGGGAGGTAGCGGTCGTCGCTGAGCTCGAACGAGCGCCCGTCGGCGAAGCGCGCGGTGCGTACGACCCGCAGCAGCGGGCTGCCCCGCGGAACCCCGAGCAGGCGACCGTCCATCGCCGAGGCCGCGAAAGCCTCGATCCGGTGCTCGGCATGCGCGAGACGGACGCCGAGCTCGGCCTCGGCGACGTCGACGATCGAGGGTGCGTCGACGGGCAGCGACTCGATGGTCGCGGAGAGCCAGCCCGGGAACACGGTGTGCTCGACCATGGCCGGCGACCCGTCGAGGGAGCGCATCCGCACCACCCGCAGCACCGGGTTTCCGGGTCTCTCGCCGAGCTCGCGCGCCTCCGAAGCGGTGGCGCGTCCACGCGCCATGTCGACGAACCGGCCGCCGGGCGTCAACCCGGACGCGGCCGCCCACTGCGCGAACGAGCGCACGCCGAGGGTCTGCAGACGCGTGGGGACGTGCGCGTGCCAGTGCCGGCCGTGATGGGAGACGAGACGGCTGTCGGTCTCGAGGCGCACGAGCGCACGCTCCACGGTGCCGCGCGCGACGCCGAACTCCCGGGCCAGGCAGGACACCGCCGGGAGCGGACGGCCGGCCGGGTACTCGCCGGCCCGGATCCGCCCCTCCAGCGTGTCCGCGACGGCGTGGTAGCGGCGCAATGCCTTCGACTCCCGCATCGGTCACCCGACCCCGAGGACCCGTTGGACGAACCAGTAGAGACCCACGACCGCGACCCCGGTGGCCGCGGCGACACCGAGCCACCAGCCGATCACCGGCTGCCGGCGCCGCAGGACCAGGAGCACCGGGAAGACCAGGGCGATGACCACCAGCTGCACGACCTCGATGCCGAGGTTGAAGACGAGCAGGGAGCCCAGCAGCCGCCACGAGAACGGCTCGTCGATCCCGAAGGCACCGGCGAAGCCCAGGCCGTGGATCAGGCCGAACCCGAAGACCACCGCGAGCCGGACCTTCTCCCCCGCCGTCCTCGGAGCAGTGTCGATCGACGTACGGACGGCCAGGGCGAGGGCACCCCCACCGGCCGGGACGGGCGCCGGGTCGATGCCGTTCGAGGCAGCACGGGACGCCGCAGCCGAGCCCGGGCGACCGTCGCGCCACGAGATCCATACGTGCCTGACCGCCACCGCCGCGATCGACAGCGCGATCACGGGTTCGACGATCGCGGCCGGGACCGACACCACACCGAGGCTCGCGAGGATGAAGGTCACCGAGTGCGCCGCCGTGAACGCCGTCGCAGCCAGCAGGATGTCGCGCGGACGGCGGGCGCCGACGATGAGCGCGACGAGGAAGAGGATGTGGTCGATGCCGAAGAGCAGGTGCCCGGCACCGAGGACGAAGAAGTCCAGGAGCCTCGTCGGCGACGACTCGTCGGTGGAGAAGCTCGGGTCCTCGGCGGTGAGGACCGTGTTGCCGGAAGCCTCCGGCAGCGAGTACTCCAGGATCGTCTCGGTGCTGCCGACGAAGCCCTCCGACTCGGGGAACAGCTCGCTGGAGACCTCGTACGCCACGTCGTCCGCCACCTGGGGGCAGGCATGGTCGAGGGTCACCACGAGGTGCGGCACGCCGTCGCGCTCGGTGGTCCGGAGCTCGTCGGCCAGCGACGGCACACAGTCCCGGCCGTCGACGGAGACGCGGAAGCGGTCACCGAGGTAGCCCAGCACCGCGTCCCGGTGCTCCTCGATCAGGCCGACGTCGGCGCCGGAGGTCTGGAACGCGGCCTTGGCCTCGCTCTCCAGCCCGGGATCGGCCTCGGCCTTGGCCACGGACCTGACCAGGAGGACGTACTCCATCTCGAGCTCGGTGCTCAGGACACCGTCGGCGCGCTCGGTCAGCTCGGCATAGACGGTGGAGGTGAAGCCGTGGGCGGAGGCCGGGAGCATCAGCAGGATCGGCGCGAGCATCGCCAGCGCGGCAGCGGCGAGAAGACGTACGCCGGTGGGAACGGTCATCGGGATCCTCGATCCGAAAGTGGGGGAAGGGAGGCCCGCCCGGCAGATACCGGGCGGACCTCCCGCGGGTCAGATGATCGGCTCGGTGTCGAGCCGGACGTGGTCGATGGCCCAGTACCAGTCGTTCATGGCGTTGAAGAGCCGGAAGCTGACCTTCATCGAGGTCGCGCCCGCCGGCACGTCGACCGGCAGGTTGACGGTCTTGTTGCCCTGGCTGAGGTCGGGGGTGTTGGCCGGCGTCCAGTGGACGAGCTGCACCTTCTGGCCGGTGTCGTACTCGACGGTGACCTCGGCCTCCTGCGGCTCCTCCTCGCGGTAGTGGTTGTCCCAGGCGAGGTAGACACGGGAGGTCCCGGCCGGGATCGGCGCGCTCGGCGTGGTGAGCGTCGAGTCGAAGCGGCCACGGCTCTCCGGGTCGTTGACGTCGTCCCACTCGTCGGGGTCGGCCACGGCCACGACGTTGCGGCCGAGCGTGAAGCCGCTGCGGTCCTGGTCGTCACCGTTCTGCCAGAACGCCTTGGTCATCAGCGACCAGCCGTTCATCTCCTGCGTCCCCGTCGGCATGTCCGGGGAGTTGGTGATCGTCCAGCCCGCCGGGGTCGTCTTGGTCCAGCCGAGGACGTTCGCGTTCGCCGGCATGTTGTGCTCGACCCCGGTCTGGAGGTGAGGCACCACCGACTCGAAGTCCTGGTAGTCGAGGTAGTCGGCCGGGTCGACCGGAGGCGGCGGCGGAGCGGTCTTGAAGCTGGCCGAGATCGATCCGCCCGCCTTGCCCCAGGTGTTGTACGGCGTCACGCGCACCTCGTAGGCCGTGTCGCCCTTCAGGTTGCGGAGGGCGTGGCCACGGGAGGCCGGCAGCGGAACGATGTAGAAGCCCGACCACTGCTTGAAGTCGGCGACGGTGGCACCGGTGGCCTTGTCGACGACCTGGTAGCGGTACAGGTGCACGATGTCCTGGACGTCGTTGGCCGCCGGCTCCGCCTGCGGGAACGACACCTGCGCGGTGTCCTCCTTGATGTCGGACACGGTCACCGCCGCCCCGGCAGGCCACTTCGGGCCAGCCGTCTTGGCTGCACGCCGGTCGGTGTAGGGGAAGTTGCGCTGCGGGTTCTTGACCGCCTCCTCGACGTCCCACGTCCAGGTCTGGTCGATCCACTGGCCAGCCTGCAGGTCGTAGTTCTTGACCTTGACGACGCTGCCGTTGACCTCGACCACCGAGGACTGTGCGTTGTCGCCCGCGTCGTTCGGGGTCGTGTCGTTGTCGACGCCGCTCTCCATCTCGAAGTACGCCAGCGGCGGGGCGTTCACGGTCGTGAAGCCGCCGTCCTGCCAGATCGAGGTGGAGATGTTGTTGGGCGTGTGGATGTGCCCGCCCCAGACGACAGCCTGGGGGAAGTTGTCGAAGACCGACTCGAAGGTGTCGCCGCAGCCTTCCGAGAGGCCGGCGCCGTACCACTCGTTCGAGACGTAGTGCGTGCACTTGAGGGGGTGGTGCACGAGCACGAACACCGGGCGGTCGGGGTGCTCGGCGGTCGCGGCGGCCATGCGGGTGTGGAGCCAGTCGCGCGCGTAGGCGTAGTTGCCCGTGCTGCGCTGGGTCGGCCGGCCGGTCTCCTCGTCGAGCTCTCCGGAGCCGGGCGAGACCGTGATGAAGTGGTAGCCGTTGATCACGTAGTCGGCGTTGGGCCGCTGACCACCGGTCGACTGGGTGAAGAGGTCGTAGCCGGTCATGCCCGAGCCGACGTCGTGGTTGCCCAGCGCGGCGACCAGGGAGATGTCGTCCTTGCCGTCGCCGTTCTCGTCGAGACGGCGGTCGAGCACCTCCTTCAGGCCGGCGTACTCGCCCGCGGTGGCGTTGTTGGTCAGGTCGCCGACGAACAGCGCGGCGTCGAGGTCCTGCGCGTGGTAGAGGTCGAAGGCCTTGTCCAGGTCGCCCCACTCGTTGTGGATGTCGCCGATCGAGCCGAAGGTCACCTGCGGCTGGTTGTCGTTGGCGGTGCGCCGCGCGGCCTCGGCACGAGCCTTCTCGACCTCGGCGTCGTTCCCGGCGACGACCTCGAAGTCCTCGAAGTCGACGGCGCCGTTCTCGCCGACGGCCGAGTAGCTGATCCGGTAGTCACCAGGGGTCTGCGGGGTGAACTCGTAGACCGGGTCGCTCACGGAGCCGGTCGGGGAGATCTCCGCGGTCACACCGTCGGGCGAGGTCACCGAGACGACGTAGTCGCCGGCCCGGAAGGAGCTGCTCTCCTCGGTGGGGACGGGCTCGGGGATGCGGAAGGTCTCACCGACCGCGGCCTTGGGTTTGGGGGCGTCCTGCAGCCGCACCTGCTCGTCGAGCAGCGCGAAGGCCGGGCCGTCGGCCTCGGCGCGCTCCTGGGCGACGACGGTGCTGCCACCCGCGATCGCGACAGTCACGAGGGCGCCTGCGGCAAGCCGCGCACCCCACGATCGTCTGATGGGAATCATCGGTCTCCTCGTCTCGGTCACGGTGCTCGGGCACCGGGAACTTGTCTGGACAAGTCCATCCGAACGAGGTGGCGCGTGATTGTCCGTCTGCAGCCCGAATCCACGGCAGACAGATGAAATATCCGTGACGCGATGCGGCAATCCGGCGTGGTTGCCACATCGGGATCAGGTGGGGATCACCCAAGAGCGACTAGAGGCCGTCGAGGTCGAGCGGCCGGTCGGCGGCGTACATCTCCTTGGGGCAGTCGTCACCGACGCAGTCGCGATACTTCTCGGTCAGGTCGGCCAGCCGCGAGACCGTCTCGGCATGGCCCGGGTCCTCGGCGAGGTTCTTCATCTCGTAGGGGTCGGTGGTGCGGTCGTAGAGCTCGACACCACCGGTGGTCAGCTCGACGTAGGTCCACCGCCCGACACGTACGCCGGACCAGAGTCGCGAGGTGCCGTCGGAGGTCGGCCACGCCTCGATCGGCACCACGCGCGTCTGTTCGGGCGCCCGCAGCCACGGCAGGATGTCGACGCCGTCGGGCTCGTGCGGGTCGTCGGCGCCGGCGGCGGCGAGCAGCGTCGTGGCGATGTCGGGGTTGGTGAGCGTGGTTGCGACCTCGCGCCCCTTCGGCACGCCGGGCCCGCTCATCAGGACCGGGATGCGCAGCGACTCCTCGTAGTACCAGAGCTTGCCGTTGAAGTTGTGGTAGCCGTTCGAGAACCCGTTGTCAGAGGTGAAGACGACCAGCGTGCGCGCCAGCTCGCCGCTCTTCTTCAGCCCACCGAGCAGAGAGGCGATGTTGCGGTCGAGGCTGCGCGCCGACTCGATCCGCCGCTGGTAGGAGAGCTCGTAGGCGTCCTTCTCGACCTGCGAGGGGTTCTTCCGTGACGGCGACCCCTTGGGGAACTGCTTGCGTCCCTCCGGGAACAGGTTCGGCTGCTGCGGGATCGGCTTGTCGGCGTACGCGTCCCGGTCCTGCGGGTCCGGCACCGGTACGCCGATCGCGCCCTTGGTGCCGGGGAAGCGCTGCTTGGGGTCGCCCTTCTCCGTCGGGCCGCCGATGTGCGGCGCCACGTAGTTGACCCACTGGAACCACGGTTTCGCCGTGGCCCCGGGCTTCTTCCCATCGTTCTGCACAGTCCGCAGCGCCGCCTGCGCCTGCTGGGTGATGACGGTGGTCGAGTAGCCCTTCGGCCTCACCAGGCGGCCGTTCACGTTGAACTTCGCGCCCAGGTAGTTGTAGGTCGACGGGTCGACGGTCGCGCGCCACTCGTCCCACCCGGGAGGGATGTCGAGCTCACTGCCCGCCTCGCCGTACTCGTTGAGGTACTTGCCGGTGAACAGCGTGGTGTAGCCCGCGTCCTGCAGCGAGGTGGCCAGGGTCTCGGAGTCGTCGAAGGACGGGTAGCCGCCCTCGGGGCCGTGGATGGTGTGGGCACCGTGGTTGTGGGCGTACTGCCCCGAGAGCAGCGAGGCTCGGGCCGGAACGCAGATCGGCGTCGGCGCGACCGCGTCGGTGAAGGTCACACCGCTCTCACCGACAAGCTTCTCGACGCTCGGCAGGTAGTCCATGTCGACGGTGGCGAGGTCGTCGACGGTGATCATCAGCAGGTTGGGCTTCTCCACCGGCATCTCGAAGGCCGGTGTGGCCGTCGCGGGCTGGTTGGACTCCCCGTCGCCGGACGGCCGCTGGGTCGGCGCATGGCCACAGCCCGACATCCCCACGACTCCGGCCACCGCGAGTGCCGCCGAAAACGCCCGGACGCGTCTGGATACCGCCACTGATTGTCCTCATCACACTGGTCATCTACTGGTCGCCATGACTGGGCCCGCCCGGTCGCGCGAAAGCCTGCCACTATGCCGATGGTTCATCCCAGATCAACGCACGTGTCGCGCACTCGCCATCCCCGGGCAGGACGCTGGTCCCATGAAGATGGCGCTGGTCACCGAGAGCTTCTTTCCTACCATCGATGGTGTCACAACCACGGTGAAGGCCATCGCCGACCGCATGATCGAGTCGGGTCACGAGGTGCGCTTCATCGCGCCCGGCCCCGGCCTCTCGGTCTACCGCAACAGCCGGGTCGTCCGGGTCTCGCCGATCGCCAAGACCGGCAAGCAGGTACGCAGCGCCCTGGAGTCTTTCGAGCCGGACGTCGTGGTCAGCTTCGACCCGGGGCGCCTGGGCCGCAGGGCGCTGGCCTCGCCGACGGCCGCCGAGGCGACCACGCTGGTCGTCCAGCAGTCCCCGATCTCGCCCAAGGCGGCGCTCACCTGGAGCGCCTCGATCGCCGCGTACGCGGATGAGATCTTTGTCACAAGCGAATGGCTCCGCCGGGTGCTCGCGGCGATCGACGTCCACACCGAGGTGTGGGAGCCGGGGGTCGACACGGCCGCCTTCTCCCCCAGCCTGCGCGACGACTGGCTCCACCGCCGCTGGTCCAGGGCGAAGTCTCGCCCCACCCCTCTGGTCGTGGTCGGGTACGCCGGAAACCTGGCCAAGAGCCATGGCGTACGCCGCCTCGCCGAGCTCACCGCGGTGCCCGGCATCCGCCTCGTCATCATCGGCGACGGACCTCAGCGCGACTGGCTCCAGCAGCGGGTCCCGCAGGCGAAGCTGACCGGGCCGCTGGGCACCGGAGACCTGGCCATCGCACTGGCCTCGCTCGACGTGCTCGTGCACCCCGGCGAGGAGGAGGGATGCGGCCACATCCTGCGTGAGGCCGCGGCCAGCGCGCTCCCGGTGGTCGCTCCGCGCGCCGGCGCCGCGGCCGAGATCGTGCAGCACCTGGAGACCGGCGTGCTCTACGACCCGGCGCGTGGCCGGGAGCTCGCCGACGCGGTGGCCTCGGTGGTCTCCGACCCCCGTCGACGCATGCTCGGCGACCGCGGTCGAGAGCTGGCCGCGACCCGCGCGTGGACCGATGCCGTCGACGAGCTCTTGACCCGTCTGGTCACACTGGACGACGCCCGGACCTCACAATCTCACGCCGTCGCCACCGAGAGCGCGGGACCTGCTGTTAGGCTTGCCTAACTCACAATAACGATACTCATCGGTAACCTCGCCCGCCCAGGTAGAGACGACAATGTCACATACTCCCTGCGTACAAGTTCGGGTCTGAGGGGTAGTAGCGTGCGTGCCGTGGCAACCACGACTCTGATCAAAGGCGCGCGGTCGACGCGCTCGACGATCGCCCTGAAGCTCCTTATGGCGGCCAGCGGCATCGTCTTCATCCTGTTTGTGCTGGTGCACATGTACGGCAACCTCAAAGCCTTCAGCGGCGAGCTTGCCTTCAACGAGTACGCCGAGCACCTGCGTACGTTCGGGGAGCCGATGCTGCCGTACGGCGGCCTCCTCTGGATCATTCGCGTGGTGCTGCTGGCCTCGCTGGTGGCGCACGTCGGCGCGGCGATCGCGCTCACGAAGCGTGCGCACACGCAGCGCCCGGTGAAGTACGCGGTGAAGAAGAACAAGGCTTCGTCGCTCTCCTCGCGCACCATGCGCTGGGGCGGCGTGGCGCTGTTCCTCTTTCTCGTCTGGCACCTGCTCCAGTTCACCATCGTGAAGATCAACGTGGGTGCGGGCGGACAGGCTGCCGACGTCACCGAGAACCCCTACCGGCTGCTGATCAACGCCTTCCAGCCGGAGCAGTGGTGGATGGTGATCATCTACCTGCTCGCGATGCTCGCGCTCGCGTTCCACCTGCACCACGGCACCTTCAGCGCCATCCAGACGCTCGGGTTCACCAACACCGCTGAGTCGCGTGCCAGGGCCCGCGTCGCCGGCTGGGTCGTCGCGATCGTGGTCGCCGGCGGCTTCTCGCTGGTCCCCCTGTTCACCGTCTTCGGCGTCATCTCGTAAGGACATCTGACACATGGCTGCTGGAACCCACTACCTGCCCGGCCTCACCCCGACCAACGAGGCACCGGTCCAGAAATCCGACGACGCCGCGGGCTACTACGTGCTCGGCGACAAGCTCGTCGACCCGAAGGCTCCGACCGGTCCGATCGAGGAGCGCTGGACGACCCGCAAGTTCGAGAACCGCCTGGTCAACCCGGCCAACCGCCGCAAGCTGTCGATCATCATCGTCGGCACCGGCCTGGCTGGCGGCGCCGCCGCCGCGACGCTCGGCGAGGCCGGCTACAACGTGAAGTCGTTCTGCTACCAGGACTCCCCGCGTCGCGCCCACTCGATCGCCGCCCAGGGCGGCATCAACGCCGCCAAGAACTACAAGGGCGACGGCGACTCGGCCTACCGGCTCTTCTACGACACGGTCAAGGGCGGCGACTACCGCGCCCGCGAGTCCAACGTCTACCGCCTCGCCGAGGAGTCGGTGAACATCATCGACCAGTGCGTGGCGCAGGGCGTTCCGTTCGCCCGCGAGTACGGCGGTCTGCTCGACAACCGCTCCTTCGGTGGCGTGCAGGTGTCGCGTACGTTCTACGCCCGCGGCCAGACGGGGCAGCAGCTCCTCATCGGCGCCTACCAGGCCATGGAGCGCCAGGTCGCGGCCGGCACGGTGGAGCAGTTCACGCGTCACGAGATGCTCGAGCTGATCGTCGCCGACGGCAAGGCCCGCGGCATCATCGCCCGTGACATGGTCACCGGCGAGATCGAGACCCACCTGGCCGACGTCGTCGTGCTCGCCACCGGCGGCTACGGCAACGTCTTCTACCTCTCGACCAACGCGATGGGGTCCAACGTCACCGCCACGTGGCGCGCGCACCGCAAGGGCGCCTACATGGCCAACCCCTGCTACACGCAGATCCACCCGACCTGCATCCCCGTGACCGGCGCCCACCAGTCGAAGCTGACCCTGATGTCGGAGTCGCTGCGTAACGACGGCCGCATCTGGGTGCCCAAGAACGCCGAGGACTGCGCCAAGGACCCGCGCGACATCCCCGAGGAGGACCGCGACTACTTCCTGGAGCGGATCTACCCCTCCTTCGGGAACCTGGTCCCCCGCGACATCGCCTCGCGTGCCGCGAAGTACATGTGCGACGAGGGCCGCGGCGTCGGTCCTGAGGTCGAGGAGACCCAGCCCGACGGCTCGGTGAAGAAGTTCCGCCGCGGTGTCTACCTCGACCTGGGTGCCGCGATCGAGCGCCTCGGCAAGGCCGCCATCGAGGAGAAGTACGACAACCTCCTCGACATGTACGAGCGGATCACGGGTGAGAACCCCTACGAGCTGCCGATGCGCATCTACCCCGCCGTCCACTACGTGATGGGCGGCCTGTGGGTCGACTACGAGCTCTCGACCAACATCGAGGGTCTCTACTGCACCGGTGAGGCCAACTTCTCCGACCACGGCGCGAACCGCCTCGGTGCCTCGGCGCTGATGCAGGGTCTGGCCGACGGCTACTTCGTGCTGCCGAACACCATCCGCGAGTACCTCGCCGACGGCCCGTTCGAGCCGATCTCCGAGGAGCACCCGGCGGTCGTCGAGGCGAAGCAGTCGGTCCAGGAGCGGATCGACAAGTTCATGTCGATCAACGGCACCCGCTCGGTCGAGTCGATCCACAAGGAGCTCGGCCTGATCATGTGGGAGTACTGCGGCATGGAGCGGACCGAGGAGGGCCTCAAGAAGGCCATCGGCCTGATCCGTGAGCTCAAGAAGGAGTTCTGGACCAACGTCAAGGTCCTCGGCTCGGCCGACTCCCTCAACCAGGACCTCGAGAAGGCCGGCCGTGTCGCCGACTTCATCGAGCTCGGTGAGTTGATGTGCATCGACGCGCTCAACCGGCGCGAGTCCTGCGGCGGCCACTTCCGTGCCGAGTCCCAGACCGAGGACGGCGAGGCGCTGCGTCACGACGACGAGTTCGCCTACGTCGCGGCCTGGGAGTTCGGTGGCGAGGACGGCGCCCCGATCCTCCACAAGGAGGACCTGATCTACACCGCCATCGAGATGAAGCAGAGGTCGTACAAGTGAAGCTCACCCTCAAGATCTGGCGGCAGGCCAACGCGTCCGAGAAGGGTGCGCTCAAGACGTACGAGCTGGACGGCGTCTCGCAGGACATGTCCTTCCTCGAGATGCTCGACCTGCTCAACGAGCAGCTCCTGCACAACGACGAGGAGCCGGTCGCGTTCGACTCGGACTGTCGCGAGGGCATCTGCGGCATGTGTTCGCTGATGATCAACGGCCAGGCGCACGGCCCGGAGGTCACCACGACCTGCCAGCTGCACATGCGCTCGTTCAACGACGGTGACACGATCACCATCGAGCCGTGGCGCGCCGCGTCGTTCCCGATCGTCAAGGACCTGATCGTCGACCGCTCGGCGTTCGACCGGATCATCCAGAACGGTGGCTACATCTCGGCCAACACCGGCTCGGCCCCCGAGGCCAACTCGGTGCCGGCTCCGCGCGACAAGGCCATGCGGGCGTTCAACACGGCCACCTGCATCGGTTGCGGCGCCTGCGTCGCCGCCTGCCCCAACGGCTCGGCCTCGCTGTTCCTCGGCGCCAAGATCACCCACCTCGGTGAGCTGCCGCAGGGCCAGCCGGAGCGCTACTCCCGCGTGCAGTCCATGGTCGGCCAGCACGACGCCGAGGGCTTCGGTGGCTGCACCAACATCGGTGAGTGCGCCGCCGCGTGCCCCAAGGAGATCCCGCTCGACGTGATCTCGCAGCTCAACAAGGACCTGCGCAAGTCGATGATCCTCGGCTGACACCCAGGTTCGAACGTCATTGGGCCGCCCTCCGTCTGGAGGGCGGCCCAATGCGCTTTGCGACGCCGCCACGTGTCGAGATCAGTGTGTCCCTTCGTCTAGGTATGCAGCACAAGCGACACATCCCATGCGGAACTCCGCATGGGATGTGTCGCTTCGCCTGCATACCTAGACGAACAGCAACTCAGGCGACGGTGAGCTTGACCTCGATGTTGCCGCGAGTGGCGTTGGAGTAGGGGCAGACCTGGTGGGCCTGCTCGGCGAGCTGCTGCGCGGTCGTGGCGTCGGCGCCGGGGATGGTGACCTCGAGCTGCACCGCGAGGCCGAAGCCACCTTCACCGTTGCTGCCGATGCTGACGTCGGCGACGACCTCGGAGTCCGTCATGTCGACCTTGGCCTTGCCGGCCACCAGCTTGAGCGCCGAGTGGAAGCAGGCGGCGTAGCCGGCGGCGAAGAGCTGCTCGGGGTTGGTGGCACCGCCCTCGCCACCCATCTCCTTGGGGACGCGGACGTCGGCGTCGATGAGACCGTCGGTGGACTGGACGTGGCCGTTGCGGGCGTCGCCGGTGCTGACTGCGGTGGCTGTGTAGAGAGGTGTCATGTGCGCAACTATATTGCGCACAACTTAATAGCGCAAGGGAGTAGACTGATGGATGTGTCCGGACGTACCTATCCGCAGCTCGCGCTCGACCTGCAGCTCTGCTTCCCGCTGTACGCAGCGACCCGAGCCGTCACGAAGCGCTACGTGACGCTGCTCAAGGGGACCGGGCTGACTTATCCGCAGTATCTGGTGATGCTGGTGCTCTGGGAGAGCGAGGAACCACTCTCGGTGACCGCTCTCGGCCAGCGCCTGCGGCTCGACTCCGGCACGCTGACGCCGCTGCTCAAGCGGCTGGAGACCGCGAGGCTGGTGAGCCGCGACCGCGACCCCGGCGACGAGCGCCGGGTGCTGGTCAGCCTGACCGACGAGGGCAGGGCGCTGGAGGAGCAGGTCTCAGGGGTGCCGCAGCAGCTGGGCGAGTCGATGGGAATCACCCGTGACGAGGCGCTCGCGCTCCGCGACCAGCTCACCGAGCTGGTCGACCACCTCGACACGGCCGACTCCGCGTGAGGCCTATCCCCTGGTCAGCAGCCGCTGCACGCCGAGCTTGACCAGCAGACCCCCGAGAAGGACGTCGACCACCACGAGCACCGCGTGAGCGACGTAGTAGGGCTTCGGCCGGGTCTGCTCCGGGTCCGTGGCCGTCTTGACGAGGTTGCGGCCGAAGTTGGTCCAGATCGCGATCGTCCAGATCCCGATGACCAGGAGGAGCGCGCCTTCAGTCTTCTCGAGCTTCATGGGCACGACTCTCTCATCCGCAGGCGTGGTCCTGGCGGGCGGCCCGGGTCGGGATAGTCCAGGGAGTTTCCGTCCATTACTGCCCGGTATACCGACCAGAACTCCCTGGACTATCCCAACTCAGGGCTGTTCCGGGCCTTATGCCGACCGGAGGCGGAGGTAGCGGGCACGCTGATCGGCACTCAGGGCGCGACGCTGCTCGACCGTCGTGGTCGGCGTCCACCATGCCGGTGGCGTGATGGTCCACTGTCGTGGGCCGAGTTTCTGCCACCCGCGCCGCCTCGCATCGTGCGTACGTTGCAGGAAACCCGAAGGGTCGCGCCGATCACCGGCGACCATCGTCACGTACTCGAGGCCCAGACGACGGAAGTCTCCTTCGCGCTCGATGTCTCGCGATCGCTGCTTGCCGGCGAGGTGAACGGCGCCGTCGTACTCCCCCACGACACCCGCCTCGAGATCCAGGAGATCGGGCGTACCCATGTGGTTGCCGGCCAGGTCGAAGACCGGGTGGTTGCAGGCGATCCGGTTGACGCCGAGCTCGATTTCCCAGAGAAGGCGCATCTCGGACTCCATCGGCGACCAACTGTTCTCGACGACGTACGGAATGGCCTCGCGCAGCAGCGGGACGCCAGTCCAGCCGTTGAGCGAAGCAGCATAGGTGGCGACCTCCACCTTCGAGACCAGGTCCGTCTTCATCGCCATGTCGAGAGCGACCACGGCACTGACCAGATCGGGGGCATAGCGCGCTTCGAACGCGATCGAACGGGTCGGATCGGTGCCACGTACCCCGTCCAGCTCTCGACAGTGGCGGAGCGCGAGACGCTCCTGCGTGATCACATAACCGGGCTGAGGGTCTCTGCGATGTGCGTGGACCACGATCGGCACCGGAACCGGTTGTCCATCGCGGTCGGTGCCGTCGAACCACCGCGCCCCCGACCACGCGAACGTCGCCCACCCTGTGATGTAGCCGTCCGATACCGCGGTCGCCGCCTCCAGCACCCGCTGTTGCGCAAGGTCACCATCAACCCCTGCAGGTACGTAGAGCCCTCGGCTGCTCCGCCCGCCATCCCCGACCGCGCGCCTGGCGCTCGGTCGGTCCGGCCTCGCCGGACGGGTCGACTCGCACCGGACGCACGAGCTCCAGCCCCCGCCGCCGCTGCGGCACAGGCATGAAATGCGGGCGTCGTCGAACCACTCCAGGAGCGTGCGCCACCCCCAGACGTTCCGCATCTGCATAACCCGGTCCTGTGGATAACACTCCTCCGCCCGGGGTAGTCCAGGGAGTTTCCGTCGGTTACTCATGGGTAAACCGACGGAAACTCCCTGGACTACCCGTCTGAGTCAGCCGGAGTCGCCCTCACATGCGCATACGAGGCCGCGTACAGGATCACCATCGAGGTGTAGTGGATCCAGACGACCAGGATGAGGGCGATGCCGAAGGCCTGGAAGGCGGGCTGGCCCTGGGTGGCGTTCAGCAGCAGGGTCGAGGCCTGCTTGAGAACCTCGAAGCCGATCGCACCCAGCACCGCACCCGCCCACAGGGGACGCTTCGGGGTGTCCTTCTGGGGCGCGAGATGGAACATCGCGAAGAAGAGCACGGTGTTGGCCCCCAAGCCGAGCACCAGGGTGAGCAGGACGATCAGCCAGCTGAAGCCCTCGTCGAGACCGATCCAGTCCAGGACGTTGACCGAGAAGGTGCGGATGAGGCCGGTGAACGCCACCGCGACCAGCATGATCGCCCCGAGCAGGATCAGCGCGGCCAGGTCGCGGGCCTTGGCCATCAGGAAGCCCGGCTGCTCCTCCTCGGGTACCAGGAAGACCGCCTCGAGGGCCTTGCGCAGCCCGTCGATGAAGCCCAGTCCGGCGTAGAGCAGACCGAAGGCACCGACGATCCCGACGGCACCGGCGGCGCGCTCGATGTCGGCGATCTTCAGCTGGCCGGGGCTGTCCCCGACCAGGCCGGGCAGGACCTGGTCGATCGCCTCGACGAGGTCGCTCTCGGCACCGGCGTACACCTTGGCGATCTGGCCGACGGCGAAGAACGCGAGCGCGAGGATCGGAAAGGTCGACAGGAAGCCGAAGTAGGTGATCGCGCCGGCCTGCTGGGCGGCCCCCACCTCGCCGTAGTGCTCCTGCGTACGCACCACCCGGTCCAGCGCCGGGAAGCGAGCGCGCAGCTCGGCGATCTTCGCCTTGATCTTTTCTTTGTTGAGCATCCCGAGGTCCCCATCCGTCGTTCGTGGGCGGACCCGAGCCCGCCTCAACCGGTCAGTGCTGCTCTCAGTGCGAACTCGCGGGTCGGGCGCCAACCGTCCGCGTCGTCGTGGACATAGAGGTGGAACTCCTCGACCGACCACTCGCACTCGAAATCGGCCAGCTCACCGAAAGCCTTGTCGAGGCTAGCGTCGGGAAGGTCGTGGGCGATCGTGACATGCGGGTGATAGGGAAACGTGAGCTTCTGGTCGAGCGGACCCTGCCGGACCGTGTTGGCCAGCTGCTCGCATCCCGAGATGCCCTGGACCACAGCCACGAACACCACCGACGAGACCGGCCGGAAGGTGCCGGTGCCGCGTAGGTGCACACCGAAGGGAGCGACCCTCGAGGCCGCTGACTCGAGATGGCTCTCGATGTCCGGCAGCAGATCCTCGTGGATCTCCGTCGGTGGCACAAGCGTGATGTGCGTCGGGATCATGGTCGCCGTCGCGTCCCCGAGAGACGTCCGGTAGTCCTGGAGCTGACTTGCCCATGGCTCCGGGATAGCGATGGCAACACCGATGGTGCGCATGCGCCGACCTTACTAGCCCAGAGGCGCCGCGGGGGCCACAAAGCCAACCCGCTCGTAGACGTCGGCCAGAGTCTTGCGGGCAACCGCGCCCGCCTTCTCCGCGCCCTGCCTCAGGATGCCGTCGAGGTAGTCCCGGTCCTCGAGGACCTCGAAGGTCTTCTCCCGGAACGGCGTGACGTAGTCGACGACGACCTCGGCGAGGTCCTTCTTGAGATCGCCGTATCCCTTGCCGGCGTACTTGCCGACCAGGGTGTCGATGTCGGCACCGGTCAGCGCGGAGTAGATCCGCAGCAGGTTGGAGACACCGGGCTTGGCCTCCTCGTCGAAGCGGATCTCCATCTCCGAGTCGGTGACCGCGGAGCGGATCTTCTTCGCCGAGACCTTCGGGTCGTCGAGCATGTCGATCAGGCCGCTCGGGCTCGAGGCCGACTTGGACATCTTGATCGTCGGATCCTGGAGGTCGTAGATCTTCGCGACCTCCTTGAGGATGTAGGGCTCTGGGAGCCGGAAGGTCTTCTTGTAACGACTGTTGAACCGCTGCGCCAGGTCACGGGTCAGCTCCAGGTGCTGCCGCTGGTCCTCGCCGACCGGGACGTACGCCGGGCGGTAGAGCAGGATGTCGGCGGCCATCAGCATCGGGTAGGAGAAGAGACCGACCGAGGCCGCGCCTTCGCCGCCCTTGGCGGACTTGTCCTTGAACTGGGTCATCCGGCGGGCCTCACCGAAGGAGGTGATGCACTGCATCACCCAGCCGAGCTGGGCGTGCTCGGGAAGGTGGGACTGGATGAAGATCGCGGACCGCTCCGGGTCGACGCCGGCGGCCAGCAGCTGGGCGGCAGCCCGACGCGTACGCTCCCGGAGCACCTTCGGGTCCTGCTCGACCGTGATCGCGTGCAGGTCGGCGATGAAGAAGAACGGCTCGTACTCCTCCTGCAGATTGACCCACTGTCGGACCGCGCCGAGATAGTTGCCGAGGTGGTAGGAGTCCGCGGTCGGCTGGATGCCGGAAAGGACCCTTGGCCGAGTCGTGGGAGCGGTGCTGCCGGTCATGTGCGCATTCTGTCAGCCGGTCGTCGAAAGGCTCGAAATGACAGTGGATCCTGCCCGCGGCACTGATCTGCGTGCCGGCCATGGGCCTCGGCGCCCCCCGTGATCAACGTCGAGGACCATGGTCGCCCGCAGTCTGGAAGTCCGCGAGCAGGATCCGCATGACCCATCAACGACGGATCATCGGCTGGGTTACCGGAGAAGTGCATCCAATTTCTTACGAGTTTGTGGACCTCCTGAGAGGCTCTACTCAGTGCGGATTCGATGGTCCGTCAAGTGCCCTTTCCCTGCACGACACGTGCCCCTGTTAGCCTGGTTGGTCGACCCGCGGATCCTCCAAGGGGTCCGCAGCCTCGGGCCAGCTGCCGAATCGGCCTCGAGGCCAGGCGACCCCCGAGGAGATCTGTGAACCACACGTCCGCTGCCAACGCGCGCATGCTGCTCGCGACCGATCTGGACGGGACCTTCCTAGCCGGCGACCCCGAGGCGAAGGTCAAGCTCTACCAGACGCTGAGCCGGCGCGAGGACGTACTCCTGTCCTTCGTCACCGGGCGTGGGCTGGAGTCGGTGCTGCCGCTGTTGGCCGACCCGACCATCCCGACACCCGACTTCATCATCTGCGACGTCGGCGCCACGATCGTGACCGGACACGACCTGCTCGCGGTCGAGCCCATCCAGCAGGACATCGCGGCCAAGTGGCCCGGTGAGCTCACCGTGCTGGAGAAGATCGGCGACCGGCCAGGGCTGGTGCGGCAGAACGTTCCCCAGGACCGCCGGGTCTCCTACTTCTGCGACCCCGAGGCCGTCACCGACGACCTCGCGCCGCTGGTGGCGGAGATCGGCTGCGACCTGCTCTACTCCGCCAGCCACTACCTCGACGTGCTGCCCGGTGGGATCAACAAGGGCCACACCGTCACCAAGCTCGTCGAGCACCTCGGCATCCCGAAGGACCGCGTCCTGGTCGCCGGTGACACCCTCAACGACCTGTCGATGTACGACATCGGGTTCCCGGGTGTCTGCGTCGGCGAGGCCGAGGACCTGCTCCTGGACGCGACCCGCGGCAAGGGGCGTACGTTCCACGCGACCTCCCCCGGCACCGGCGGGATCCTGCAGGCGATCCGGCACTTCAACCTGCTCGACGACGAGCACATCTACGACCCCGAGAACGACGCCGACGACCCGGGCAAGTCCGACCTCGTCATGGTCTACCACCGGCTCCCCTACGACGAGGTGATCGAGGATGGAGAGGTCAAGCGCCGCCGTCCGAAGTCACCCAACGGCATCATCCCGACGCTGCTCTCCTTCTTCACCGAGCGCACCGGATCCTGGGTCGCCTGGTCGATCGACGACCCCAAACGCGGCAAGTTCGCGACCCACACGGTCGTCGACCCCAAGCTCTACCCCGGCCTGGTCGCCTCCCGGCTGCCGCTGTCGAAGAAGGACGTCGACGTCTTCTACAAACGCTTCTCCAAGGAGGCGTTCTGGCCGCTGCTGCACACCTTCTGGGAACGCGCGAAGTTCAAGGAGGAGGACTGGAAGGTCTACTGCCGGGTCAACAAGGCCTTCGCCGAGCAGGCGGCGGCCGAGGCGGCGTACGGCGGCATCGTCTGGATCCACGACTACAACCTGTGGATGGTGCCGGCCTACCTGCGTGAGCTGCGGCCCGACGTGAAGATCGCCTTCCTGCACCACACCCACTTCCCCGGCGCGGACGTGTTCAACGTGGTGCCGTGGCGCCGCGAGATCATCGGCTCGCTGCTGCAGTGCGACTACATCTCGTTCCACATCCCCCGCCAGGTCGAGAACTTCGTCGACGTGGCTCGCGGCGTGGCACCGGTCGAGGTCGTCGAGACCGAGGACTCGGCGCCCCGGTTCCGGACCTACGGCTTCGCCCTCGGCCTGGACACCATGCCGTCGGTGATCGATGTCGGTGGGCGTCGCGTCCACCTGGGCGCCAACCCGGTCAGTGTCGACACCAGGCGGATCGAGGACACCCTCGCCTCGCCAGCGGTGCAGAAGTCGATCGCTCGGGTCAAGGACGAGTTCGAGGGTCAGCGGATCGCGCTGGCCGTCTCGCGGCTCGACTACACCAAGGGCGTGCTCCAGCAGCTCGAGGCCTTCGAGCGGGCACTGCTCGAGGACCCGTCGCTGCTGGGCGAGCTGTCCCTGGTGCTGGTGTGCGTGCCCGCTGCCGGCGAGATGACCGTCTACAAGACCCTGCAGAACCAGATCGAGCAGGCGGTCGGGCGGATCAACGGCCGGTTCTCGCGGATGGGCTGGATGCCGGTCCACTTCTACTTCCGGCCGATCCCGTTCGAGGAGCTGCTGGCCTACTACGCCAACGCAGACGTCATGTGGATCACCCCGCTGCGCGATGGCCTCAACCTGGTCGCGAAGGAGTACGCCGCGGTCCACGGTCTCCGCGGCACGAGCGGCACGCTCGTGCTCTCCGAGTTCGCCGGGGCGGCCGCCGAGCTGCGTGGCGCGGTGCTGACCAATCCCCACGACGTCTCCGACATGGTTCGGGTCTTCCTCCAGGCCGTCGACATGGACGAGGCCGAGGCCAAGGACCGGATGCGCGGGCTGTGGGACACCATCCGCCACCACGACTCCAAGGCCTGGGCCGACGGGTTCCTCGCCGCGGTCGAGGCGGCCAGCTCCGACGCACCTGGCGCCGAGGCGGAGCTCTAAGAGATTCGCCGAGTCGGCCCGTCATGACGGGCCGACTCGGCATCGTTTTGCGTCAAGATGGGCCGACTCGGCGTGCTTCTAGGCGCGGCGGCGGTGGATGCTGGTGCTCCACAGGAGCACCAGCATCCCGGCAGCAGCCAGGCCGGCGCCGACCAGCGGCGCCTCGCGGACGCTCCAGACGTCGAGGGCGATGCCACCGGCGAACGCGCCGAGCGCGTTGGCGATGTTGAGACTCGCGTGGTTCATCGCGGCACCGAGGGTCACCGCGTCGTCGGCGACGTCCATCAGGCGCACCTGCAGGTTGATCACCAGCACCGATGCCACCGCTGTGGTCAAGAAGGCGACCGGCGCGAGCCACCAGCCGGCCGGAGCGACCAGCCAGAAGAGCGTGAGCACCGCGATCATGCCGAGACTGCTGGCCAGCAGCGATCCCATCACCGACCAGCGCGCCAGCTCCCCCGCGATCCAGGTGCCGACGACCATCCCGGTACCGAACGCGAAGACGAACCACGGCACCGCCCCCTCGGCCAGACCGGCCGTGCCGGTGACGATCGGCGCGATGTAGGAGTAGGCCGCGAACATGCCGCCGAATCCGATCGCGCCGGCGAGCATGGTCAGCCAGACCTGCGTGTTGGTGAAGAACCGGCCGGCCTCGCTGCGGCCGGTCGCGTTGGGGTCGCCCGGGAAGTGCGGCACCGACAACTGCACCAGGACCACGGTCAGCAGGGCGAGGCCGGCTGCGGCTGCGTACGGGGCCCGCCAGCCTGCGGTCTGGCCGAGCCAGGTGGCGAACGGGACACCGATCACGTTGGCGACCGAGAGCCCGAGCATCACCAGGGCGACTGCCCGGCCGCGGTGCTTCGGGGCGGCCATCGAGGTCGCGACGATGGTCGCGACACCGAAGTAAGCGCCGTGCGGCAGTCCGTCGAGGAACCGCGCGACCAGGAGCATCTGGTAGTCGACCGCAGCGGCGCTGAGCACGTTGAACAACGCGTAGGCCGCCATCAGCGACAGCAGCAGCCCCTTGCGCGGAAGGTGGGCGACGAAGAAGGAGAGGATCGGTACGCCGACCACCACCCCGACCGCGTAGGCGCTGATCAGGTGACCGGCCGTGGAGGTGCCGACACCGACGCCCTCGGCGATCTCGGGCAGCACGCCCATGGTGACGAACTCCGTCGTACCGATCGCGAAACCACCCGTCGCGAGGGCGATCATGGCGATCGCGAACCGGACGGGGGTGACCTGCCTCAGGGCGGTCTCGGTGCTGGCGGTGTCGGTCACTACTGCTTAACCTTCGGCGATTTGGGGGCTATTCCGCGAATCGGTGTGACTCGGGTCCCGCTCCACTCGCGTGTGTCAACTATGGTTGACACACGCGAGTTGTCAACCTATATTGACATCATGACGGATGCCAAGGATCTCGCCGAGTCGGCCGCGAGCGCCGACCCACGCACCGGACTGCGAGCCGCGCTCGCGCTGCGTCGCCTCGCCGACTCCCTGGAGCGGCTGCAGGTGGCGAACGCCCGACGACAGGGGTGGGCCTGGCAGGAGATCGCCGACGCGCTGGAGGTCAGCCGGCAGGCGGTCCACAAGAAGTACGCGAAGGAGCTGTGATGTTCGAGAGGTTCACCAAGCAGGCCCAGCTGGTCGTGGTCGAGGCGCAGGGTGTCGCCCGGGAGCTGGACCACATGCAGATCGACACCAACCATCTGCTGCTGGCGATCATGGGCGACCCCGAGCAGCCCGCCGCTCGGGCGCTGCTCGAGGCAGGCATCGACCGCGATCGGCTGCGCGCGGAGATCGCGAAAGCCCACGGCCACCTCGGCCCCGACGACGCCGAGGCGCTCGCCGCCCTCGGGATCGATCTCGATGCCGTCAGGGAGAAGGTCGAGGAGGCCTTCGGTCCCGGAGCCCTGGACAAGGGCGGACCACGGCGACGTGGCGGGCACATCCCGTTCTCCAAGGAGGCCAAGAAGACCCTCGAGCTCTCGCTGCGCGAGGCGATCCGGCTCAAGGACCGCTCGATCGGCACCGAGCACATCCTGCTCGGCATTCTGCGGGCGGAAGGGGAAGGACATGCTGCACTACGGGCCCTCGGCGTGGATGTTGCTGCGCTGCGCCGCACGCTCGAGCAGGGCGAGGCCGCCTAACGCAGTCGCCGAGACTTCACTTTCGGAGGCCGAGAATGCAGTTGTGGGCGACGAAACTGTCG